>JBDTTF010000258.1:0-4245 GCA_039930765.1 Gemmatimonadota bacterium
TGACCTCGTGAATGCCATTCACGCGCTCTCCCAACTGAGCTACGCCCCCGTTATACTTGCGCCCGGCGATTGCTGAGAAGGACGACAAGCTAGTCCTGCCCCCAGAGAGAGTCAAGCGTATCCACGACGCGTCGGCGGCGTGAACGCCACCTGGTGAACTTGATGAGCAAGAAAAAGCCGACCGCAGAAAACCCACCGCGAGAAGAGCCGCCCACCGCCTCCCGGGCCCGTGGGCTGGCGGCCGCCCGCGCGGCCCTGGACCGGGTCAGTACGGTCCCGCCCACTGCTGTGCAGCAGATCCTGGCCGACAACGTCGCGGTCAGGAAACCGCGGGCCCGCAAGCGGGAAACCGCCCGGTCCCTGGGGGCCTACGAAGCCGACCGCGATATCCTCGATCAATATCTCTACGAAGTCAGCCGGACCCCGCTGCTGACCACCCCGCAGGAAATTGCCATTGCCCGGCTGGTCCAGGCCGGCGATCCCGAGGCCATGCAGGAGCTGGTCAAGCGCAACCTGCGATTCGTGATCTCGGTGGCCAAGAAATACCAGAACCGCGGACTGGCACTCACCGACCTGATCGGCGAAGGCAATGTCGGTCTGTTGACCGCGGCCCGGAAATTCGATCCCGACCAGGGCGTGAAGTTCATCTCCTATGCGGTCTGGTGGATCCGGCAGGCCATCCTGGCTTCGCTGGCGCGCACCGGCCGGACTGTCCGGGTGCCGCTCAACCGGACCGCCGACCTGTCCCGGATCATCCGGACCTCCGAGGCACTGCGCCAGGAGCTGCGCCGGGAGCCGACCCCGGAAGAGGTGGCCAAGGCGGTCGGCCTGACGCTCGACGTGGTCCAGTCACTGGCGTCGCTCAACTATTCCGACGTCCGGCTCGACGCCCCGCTCGATCTCGACGGCGATCGCTCGATGATCGACCGGTTCGTGGCCGACGACCATGTCGGCGCCGAAGAGCAGGCCATGGACAAGTTCCTGGCCGAAGAGATCGAGCACGCCCTGTCCACGCTTCCGCCGCGGGACGCCAAGGTGCTGCGGCTCTACTTCGGGCTCGACGGCGGCCACGAACACACCCTCGAAGAGATCGGCGGCATGCTCGGCGTCACCCGCGAGCGGGTCCGCCAGCTGCGCGACCGGGCCCTCAAGCGGCTGCGCGAAGGCGAAGTGGGCCGCGCCCTGGCCAGCTTTGCTGCCTGAGGGATTCCCGGGTCGCTGCGCGGCCCGTCCACTGCTTTACAGTCCCAAGATCGCGCCGTAGTTTGCCGAGGTGCCCTCTGAGATGACGGCGGTCACCCCCGCAGCCGCGCCGGCCCGTGCCATTTCGCGGGTGGGACGCGCCACCCTGGAAACCTGGCGCGCGCTGTCGGATGTCGGCACCTGGGCGCCCGAGGTCGCGGCGCAATGCCGGCGGCTCGGCGTCGATTCCCTGCCCATCGCCCTGTTCATCGCGGTGTTCACCGGCATCGTGCTGGCGCTGCTCTCGTCCTACATCTTCACCGGTGCCGTGCCGCTGTATTTTGTCGGCGCGCTGGTGGGCAAGACCATCATGATGGAGCTGGGCCCCGTCCTCACGGGGCTGGCCCTGGCCGGTCGGGTGGGCGCCAACATCGCCGCCGAGCTGGGCACGATGAAGGTCACTGAGCAGATCGACGCACTGGAAACGCTGGCCTACAATCCCCGGGCCTACCTGATGGTGCCCAGAGTGCTGGCCGGCCTGCTGATGTTTCCCTTCGTCACCGCACTCGCCATTGCGGTCGGTATCACGGCCGGCTGGATCACGGCGGTCAATATCCTGGATCTGTCCACCCTCGAATTCGTGAAGGGGCTGCGACAGTTCTACGTCTTCAAGGACATCTGGTTCGGCCTGGTCAAGTCGGCCAGCTTCGGCGCCGCGGTGACCCTGGCTGGCTGCCTGATGGGACTGTCGACCCGAGGTGGCGCCGAGGGGGTCGGCCGCAACACCACGCGCGCCGTCGTCATCGGTTGCGAAGCGATCCTGGTGCTGGACGCGTTCTGGGCATTGGTACTGCTATGAGCGGGGCAGATGGGCAGGGGGGCAGGGGGGCAGTGAGCACGATGTCGCGCTTGCCTGGCGCGGCGTCGATCACGAGACATTCGTCGGCCCCCCTGCCCCCCTGCCCCCCCGTCTCATGATCGAGTTTTGCAACCTCCATAAAGCCTTCGGCGCCAAGAAGGTTCTCGAGGGGCTGACGCTCACGGTGCCTGAGGGCCAAACCACGGCGCTCCTCGGCTTCAGCGGCACCGGCAAGAGTGTCGCCCTCAAGCATGTGGTCGGCCTGCTCGAGCCTGACAGTGGGTCGGTGCTGGTCGATGGATCGGTGGTGGCCGATCTCGACCCGGACGGGTTGAATGCCTTGCGCGGCAAGATTGGTTACGTCTTTCAGTTTGCCGCGCTGTTCGATTCGCTGTCGGTGGGCGACAATCTCCGGCTGGCGCTCAAGCGCCAGCGGCTCGATCCCGATGAAATCGAACGCCGGGTGATCGAAAGCCTGCGAGTGGTCGACCTGTCGGGTGCCGAGCAACGATTTCCGGCCGAACTCTCGGGCGGGATGCGCAAGCGGGTGGGGATCGCGAGGGCCATTGTACTGCGGCCGAGGTATATCCTGTACGACGAACCGACGACCGGCCTCGATCCGGTCACCAGCGCCATCATCGACCGGCTGATCGTCCGCACCCGCGAGGAGTTCGGCGTCACCGCCGTCATGGTCACCCATGATCTCCGGTCGGCCTACACGGTGGCCGACCGGATTGCGATGCTGTACCAGGGCCGGATCAGGCAGGAGGGCACGGTGGCCGAAATCCGCGAGACATCGGATCCGGTGGTACGACAGTTCATCGAGGGACGGCCCGACGGCGTCAATCAGGACACCGCCGCGTCGGCAGGGGTCGCATGAAGCGGGGCAACGAATTCCTGGTCGGGCTGCTGGTGCTGGTCGGCCTGGCAGTGGTGATCGCCGGAGCGCTCTGGCTGAGCGGCACCCGGATCGGCAATCGTGACGAGCTCCACACCGTGCGCTTCGCGTCGGTTGGCGGGATCAAGGTTACCGCGCCGGTGACGCTCCGCGGTGTGCGGGTTGGCAGGGTGCAGGTCATCCGCCTGGCCGATGATGGCTGGGTCGAGGCCGATCTGCGGATCGATCCCGGAGTGCGGTTGCCTGCCAAGCCGGTCGTGATCGGTGCGGCGTCGAGTCTGTTTGGCGAGTGGGAAGTGACGATCATGGGTGCCGAGCAGCCGCAGGATGATCCCAATGTCCGGCAGATGCTGGCCGCCGCGGCCAAGCCGGGGGGCAAGGCGTGGCCCGGTGCCACCCTTCCCGATGTCGGCCAACTGACGGCGCAGGCCAGCCGGATTGCTGGTGATATCGCGGCACTGACTGGCCGGGTGCAGAATGTGTTCGACACCAACGCCGTGATCGAGTTGCGCCAGAGTATCAAGGATTTCAGCGCCGTCACCAACAAGCTGTCCCAGTTCACCAGCACCCAGACCCTGCGGCTCAACCGGGTCACCGGCGGAATCGAGACCACCACGGTGGCGCTGACCTCTGCCTCGGCCAATGCGCGCGATGTCCTGGCCCGGCTCGATTCCGCCACCAGCAACGGCCAGCTCAAGGGGCTGGTCAGCAACGTCGAGACGACAACGGTGGATGTCCGAAAGGCCGCAGCCGACCTGCGCGCCCTGATGGCATCAGCCCGGTCGAGCGAAGGGAATCTGCTCCACGCGCTGCAGGTGGCGGACACCCTGCTCAGCCGGATCCAGGCGGGGCAGGGCACGCTTGGCCGGCTGGCGGCGGACTCATCGCTGTATGTCGAGACCACTGGTACCATGCGCGAGCTGCACCAGCTGATCACCGACATCCGGGCCAATCCCCGGCGCTTCTTTTCCTTCTCGGTCTTCTAAATGGCCCGACGCCGTCCCGAACGCGAGGTCAGTGCTGGCGGCGTGATCTTTCGCCGGGGGCCGGATCGCGACCTCAAGTTCCTGCTGATCCGCGACAGCTATGACAATTGGGGGTTTCCCAAGGGGCACCTTGAGGGAGAGGAAACCCCGGCCCAGGCTGCCATGCGAGAGAGCGAAGAGGAGACCGGCCTGACCCAGCTGGTCCAGGTCGGCCCGATCCGGATCATCGACTGGCAGTTCCGCTTCCGTGGCCGCCACATCCACAAGTACTGCCATTTCTTCCTGTTCGAGAGCCTCGAAGGGGAGTGCCGGCCGCAGCA
>JBDTTF010000259.1:0-21742 GCA_039930765.1 Gemmatimonadota bacterium
GACGAGAGACGAGAGACGAGAGACGAGAGACGAGAGACGAGAGACGAGAGACGATTCGAGACGACGTTGGAAGTTTCAACCAGTGCCGATGTCCGGATGTTCGGCCAGGCAGGCGATCACGGCCTGCTGCCGGTAGGCAAAGATCCGGTCGAGCTGCAACCGCACCAGCGGCTGGATCAATCGCCCCAGCGGGCCCAGTGGCAACCGATAGTCGACGCAATCCTCAATCACCGTGCCGGAACCGTCATCCAGGAAGCGGTGGCGGTGGACCCAGCTGTGATACGGCCCGCGCACCTGCTCGTCGACGAAGCAGTCGGGCGGCTGCCAGGTGCTGATCAGGCTCTGCCAGTGAAATGGGATCCCGTGCAGCTGGAGCCGGTAGTCGAGCAGACTACCCTGCCCGATGATCACCGGCGCCGGGTTCAGGATTCGGAAACCGAGTTCCGGTGGCGTGATCCGCTCAAGATTCGTGGCATCAGCGAAGAAGGCAAAGACCCGATCGCGCGGCAGCTCAAGCCGCAGCCGCGCGGTCAGCCGATGGGGCGTTGCCGGCACCCAGGGCTACTTGGCCTCGGCCTTGAGCTTGGCGGCCACCATGGCCCGGAACCGGGTGGCGGTCTGGCGACCGACCTCGGTATGGGTTGCCACCCACTCGGCGTTGGCCATGGTGCGGGGATTGCCGGCGCTCCGCAAGGCCGGGAGGTGCGGCTCAGCCCGGCTGAACAGCACCAGTCCCTCACCGTTGTTCTCGACCAGGAAATCGCCATTGATGATGCCGTGGCGGCCCATCCCGTACACCATTTCCCAATAGCCGACCGTCTGGCGCCACGCCGTGTTGAGCGGATGCTCGTTGCGGAGCACGGCCAGGGCATCTTCGGCGGTGCGGGGCCAGTACTCCTTGAGAATCAGCCGGCGTGACTCGCGCATCGTCGCTTCGCGCCGCAAGTCGTACAGCTTGATGATCAGGTCAGCATCGAGGTGGTCGGGATTTTCCTTCAACATGTTCGCTCCAGTGGTGGACTGCGTCAGGTGGTTGAACCGAGTCGACGGATCATCACCGCCAGCCCGCGCTCGGGTGAGCCGGTGCCGGGAACCAGGATATCGACCAGGCACCGACCCGCCGCCGGATCGGCATGCACGATGATATGGCCACCGTGGGCCAGCAACGCGATGGCGGTGCCCAGCGGCCCGCCCCGCACCACCGGCGTTCCGTGGGTCATCAGGCCGAGTGCGGCACCGGCGGCGATGACCGCGGCACTGAGGGCCGCGGCATCGTTCAGTCGGGTGGCGGGCAGGTCAGTCAGGTCGGTGAGCAGGTGGCCGGGCACGGACGGAGGGACTGTCATCGAGACTGCGATCAGAACATCGACATCGCGAGGAATGAGCGCAGATTGTCGTTGGTGGCGCGCAGCCGGCCGGAGAGCAGGCGCACCATGGCCCAGAGAATCTTGTAGCCCAGGTCGCGATTGAAGTCGAGCAGCATCTCGAAATCGGGGCGGTTGATCGTGATGCAGACCGCCGGGTTGTTCACGATGGCGTCGGTGGAACGCTCGGAACGGTCGAACACCGACATCTCGCCGAAACAGGCCCCGGGCTTGAGAATGGCCAGGGCTTCTTCGCCGGAACCGGGAATATTCCGGCTGATCCGGACGTCTCCGGAGACGATGATATAGAACCGGTTGCCCGGCTCGCCCTCCTTGAAGATCGTCTGGCCGCCCTTGAACTTCTGCTCTTTGCAAATTTCGGCGACCTGGGCAAGTTCCCCGTCGTCGAGATCAGCGAAAATCGCCACGTTTTTCAGCAGTGCGAGATCCATAGCGGAGCCTCGGCGGAGAGCCTGATGCCCGAAGGTAAGTTGGCCTCAGGGCCCGAGCAAGCTGGACCCCGCTTCACCGCGGCCGACGGACTGACCCTGGTCCGGCTGCCACTGGCGGTGTGTTTCGTGGTGTTTTCGCAGCTGGAAATCCGGGTCATCGCGCTGGCGCTGGCGGGGCTCACCGACCTGCTGGATGGCGCCGTGGCCCGGCGGTTCGGCGGGTCCCGGCTCGGCGGCTTTCTCGATCCGGTCACTGACAAGCTGTTCATGGCCGCCGCCTTTGGAGTGGTGGCAGTATCGGGACGGCTGGCGTGGTATGAAATCGGCGCGGTACTGGCCCGGGATGCGGTGGCGGCGATCGCCTTTGTGGTCACCGCGATTTCCGGCCGTCCCAGCGCCATTCCCGCGCGGCTGGGCGGCAAGGCGGTCACCGTCTGCCAGATGCTGACCCTGCTGGCGTTCCTGGCGGATTCACCGGTGTTGCGGCAGCTGGCCTGGGCCACCGGCGCCATCGCGCTGTACGCCATCTGGGACTATAGCCGATCGGCGGCCGTCGCCCGGCGGCCGCTCTAGACGCCCTACCCATTCATTCGAATATATGACTGACAATATCCGGCGGGTCACGATGGCCTGGCAGGGCGGGCTGCGGTTTTCCGGCGGCGCCCCGGCCGGGCCGGCCATTGCCATCGATGCCGACACCACGACCGCGCCCGGGCCGATGCACGTCCTGCTGCTCGCGATCGGCAGCTGCAGCGGCGCCGATGTGGTGCTGATCCTCGCCAAGATGCGGGTGGCGCTGACCGACTTCAGCATCGAGGTCGAGGGAGTGCGGCGACTCGATGATCCCAAGCGATTCACCGCCGTCAAGCTCAGCTACCGCCTGGCGGGAACCGGGCTGGATCAAGCCAAGGCGCGGCGGGCCATCGACCTGTCCATCGAGCGGTATTGCTCGGTCATTCACTCGCTCAATCCGGATATCCCGATCACGTATGACCTCGAGATCGGAGCGGGGCCGGCGGCGGCAGGGGCATCGAGCTGAGTGCGGTCGAGTCCAGCGGGGCGGTGGCCGGCAGGCAGGTAAACACACAAGAAGGGGCCACCCACTGGGTGGCCCCTCACGTCTGATCGGTCGGCCCGGGTTAGCTGGTGGCGCCGGCCACGGCGGCCGGGTTCCGGGCTACCACCGGCTGGCAGAACCGTTCGCCCAGCTGGCGGAGCTGAGTGACCTGCTCCTCGGCGAGGTCGTTGTAGCGCTCACCGATATACTGCATGGTGTCGTCGAACCATTCCTTCTGATGCTCTGGAAGTGCTTCGAGGACCTGGCACCGGAGGATGTGGCTGAAGAGTTCGTCACGCGCCTGATCAAAGGTCGTTGCAGTAGCCGTTTCCCGACGTGTCTTCTTTTTCGACATTCTGTGTGTTCCCTTCTGGTCGTGGAATGCACCAATATAGCCCGCTTGCACCATTGGTTGCAAACCCCGATGTCCGCCAGCGGCGGGCTGCCATTACATTTGCGGTCCGGAGCGCCGGGTGCGGAACCCGGGACAGGAGGGCTGATGAGCGAACACGATGAGGTATACGGGGCCAAGCGGCTGCAGCGGCTGCAGGAGCTGCTGCGGTCGCTGGGCGACTGGATCAGGGAACTGGACCAGCGGGATGCGCTGCTGAACGACGTGCCCGAGCTTCAGCGCCGGCTGGGCGACCTCCGGTCCGAGCTGTTTCACTATGAAGTCCGGGCCACCTACGACTCGCCTGAAATTGCGGCACACCGCCGGCTGGTCGAAGAGGCCGAACAGAGCGATCCCTTCCTTCACGATGACCCAGAGGACGAGCAGCCATGGCGGACCAGACCGGGGGACTGAAACGCTTCTACACGCTGTTTGCCGTGGTGGCCATTGTGGGCGTGGGGGTCATCGGCTACCTGATGAGCCAGCAGAAGCGGGTCATCATTCCCGTCGACGTCACGGTGCAGGCCTCTGACACCGCCGGTTTTCACGGCTACCTCCTGGGCTCCGATTCGGCGCCGGTCGAGATCACCGAGTACGCCGACTACGAATGCCCGCACTGCGGCCAGTTTGCGGTCGTGACCTTTCCCGACATCAAGGCGCGGCTGATTGACACCGGCAAGCTGCGCTGGCGGTTCCGCGACTTCCCGCTCAATGGCCACACCGGCTCGCGGGTGGCCGCCCACTCGGCGGCCTGCGCCTCGGACCAGGGCAAGTACTGGGAGCAGAGCGCCAAGATCTTCGACGGGCAGGGCAGCTGGGCGCTGGAACCGGACCCGGCGGATGTGCTGCGCGGCTTTGCCAGGGACAACCGCCTCGATCTCGCCAGGTACGATGCCTGCATGACCTCAGCCAAGTATGCCGGCCGGATCCAGGCCGACTACGAATCGGGTAGCCGGCTCGGCGTGAACGCCACTCCCACATTCATCATCGGTGGCAAGATGTATCCCGGCGGTCTGGCCGCGGACGACATCAAGCGACTGGTTGACTCACTGGCCCAACGCCCCCACTGATATGCGATACCGGATGACCAGCGCCCTGCTCAGCCTGTGCGGGGTGCTGCTGGCGGCGTACCTGTACCTGTACAAGACCGGGCGGATCGGCACCCTGGCCTGCGGCAGCGGCTCCTGCGAACTGGTGCAGTTCAGCCCCTACGCCAAGGTGCTCGGCATCGAAGTCTCGCTGATCGGCCTGGCCGGATACCTCGTCCTGCTGGTCCTGGCCATCGCTGGTCTCAATGCCCCCGCCGACCAGCGGCCTGCCCCAGTCCGCGCCCTGCTGGTCCTGGCCGGACTCGGCGTACTGTTCAGCGCCTACCTCACCTCCATTGAACTGTTCGTGCTGCATGCCATCTGCCGCTGGTGCGTCGGGTCGGCAGTGATCATCACATTGATCTTCGCGGCGGCGGAGCTGGATCGGCGGCGAACCGCGCGATGAGCCTGACGCTGCAGACCAATACCGGGACCATGCCGGCCGGGCAGCTGCCTGGCCAGCCGGCTCCGCGACCCGGTCCCAAGGGAACGGCGCTGGCCTCGCTGTCGCTGGCGGCACTCGGGGTGGTCTATGGCGACATCGGCACCAGCCCGCTGTACGCCATCAAGGAATGCTTCGGGGAAGCTCACGGCATCCATCCGACCCCGGAGAACGTACTCGGAGTGCTCTCGGTGGTGCTCTGGGCGATGAACTTCGTGATTTCCTACAAGTACATCGCCCAGGTCTTGAAGGCCGACAACCAGGGAGAGGGCGGCATCTTGGCCCTGCTGGCGCTGGTCCGGCCCCAGCCCGATGAATCGACCCGCTGGTCCCGCCTGCTGATCATGCTGGGGGTGTTCGGCGCCGCGCTGCTGTATGGTGATGGGGTCATCACGCCCGCGATTTCAGTGCTGGGCGCCACCGAAGGGCTCAAGGTCATCACTCCGGCGTTCGAGACCTTCGTGGTGCCGCTCACCGTCGTCATCCTGATCCTGCTGTTCTGGTTCCAGAAGCGGGGGACCGCCGGGATCGGCGCCATCTTCGGTCCCATCATGGTGGTCTGGTTCCTCTGCATCGCGATCCTCGGCGTGCTGGGGATCACCCGGGAGCCGTCGGTCCTCAAGGCCATCAACCCGCTGTATGCCTACGACTTTTTCGTGCGGGACGGGGTCCGGGGCTTTCTCATCCTGGGTGCGGTGGTGCTGGTACTGACCGGCGGGGAGGCGCTGTACGCCGACATGGGGCATTTCGGCCGCCGGCCGATCCGGATCGCGTGGTTCGGGATGGTGCTGCCGGCGCTGATGCTCAACTACTTCGGCCAGGGCGCGCTGTTGCTGGACGATCCATCGGCCTCGGTCAACCCGTTCTTCCTGCTGGTGCCGGAGTGGGGTCGGTATCCGATGGTGGGCATTGCCACGGCGGCGGCCATCGTGGCCTCACAGGCGCTGATCTCGGGAGCCTTTTCGCTGACCCGGCAGGCGGTGCAGCTCGGCTTCTGTCCCCGGGTCACCGTCACCCACACCTCCGCGACCGAGGCCGGGCAGATCTACGTCCCCGAGGTCAACTGGCTGCTGATGGTGAGCTGTGTCGGGCTGGTGCTGGCCTTCCGCTCCTCGACCAACCTGGCGGCGGCGTACGGCATTGCGGTCACCGGCACCATGGCCATCACCACGGTGCTGTTTGCCCGGCTGACCCACCTCCGCTGGAAGTGGCCGGTCTGGCGCACCCTGATCGTGGCCGGCCCGTTCCTGTTCGTCGACCTGGCCTTCCTCGGGGCCAACCTGGTGAAAGTGAGACAGGGCGGCTGGTTCCCGCTGGTGGTCGGCGCCGCGATCTACCTGCTGATGAGCACCTGGAAGCGGGGCCGGGTGCTGCTGTCGAGTGTGATGGAAGAGAACAGCCTGCCGGTCGAGATGTTCCTGTCGGATGTGGCACGGCGGCTGCCGACCCGGGTCAGCGGCACCGCCGTGTTCATGACGTCCAAGGCCGGCGGGGCGCCGCCAGTGCTGCTGCATCACGTCAAGCACAACAAGGTGCTGCACGAGCGGGTGATCCTGATGTCGGTCAAGGCCATGGGAGTGCCGACCGTCGAGGATTCCCAGCGGGTCAGCTTCGAATCGATGGGCGACGGTTTCTTTACCGTCGAGGCGCGCTACGGTTTCATGGAATCACCCGATGTGCCGGCGGCACTCCGGGGACTGGTGGCCTTTGGCCTGGTGGTCAAGCCGATGGAGACCACCTTCTACCTGGGCCGGGAGACGTTGATTGCCACAGTGCCGATGCGCGGGGTGAAGCCGCCGCCGGTGGAACGACGGATGTGGCGCTGGCGGAAGGCACTGTTCGTGATCATGGCGCGCAACGCCCAGAGTGCCACCGCCTTCTTCAATCTGCCGCCCAATCGGGTGGTGGAGATGGGGGCGCAGATCCAGTTCTAGGCTTTCGCCTGGAACTGGAAGTCGAGGGTCGAGGGTCGAGGGTCGAGGGTCGAGGGTCGAGGGTCGAGGGTCGAGGGTCGAGCCGAAGCTAACGCGGCACGCGGCACGCGGCACCTTTTCGACCGCGAGCCGTAAACCTCTCCAAAAGGTGCCGATGAATCTGCCGCTGCGCCAGCCCAAGCGGGCTTCATAAGGCGAGAGGCAATGGGCGGGAGTCGAGAGTGGAGAAGGAAACAGCACTGCCAGTCGCACTTACCTGTCTCGAGGAGTGGGGTCCGTCCCATCTCCCTTCTCCTATCTGCTATCTCCCGGTTTTATCCCGTATGCCTCCAGCTCCTTGTCGCTCATTTCGATCACGTCAACGTGCAGCCTGATCGGAACCAGTGGCATGTTGGCCGAGTCCTGCGGCGCCAGGGCCATTGCCGTGGCCACATCCATTCCCTTGATCACCTGGCCGTACACCGTGTACTTGTCGTCCAGCCGGGGCTCCCCCGCCTTGTTGATCACGATGTAGAACTGGCATCCGGCGGACAGCATCTCGGGGTTGTCGTCCCGGCCAGCCGCAAAGGCGCCGTAGACATGGCGCAAGGCGGGATTGAACTCGGGGGCCAGGTTATACGGCGACCCCTTGAATCCGGCCGGGGTATCGGGGCAGCCGCCCTGGGCCACAAAATTCTTGACCACTCGATTGAAGGTCAGCGAATCCCAGTAATGGGCCCTGGCCAGCTTGATGAAACTGGCCTGGTGGTGCGGCGTCTGGGAATAGAGGTAGACCAGAATCTCGCCCATGGAGGTGCGGATCCGACCCACCGGATGGCCGGCATGGCTGGGACCTGGCAGGGCGAACAGCAGCGCAATCGAGAGACTCAGGAACAGGCGAGGCATCCAGACTCCAGAAGGCAGAAGACAGGACAGCGGAGAGCTTGAACCGTGAACCGTGAACTGTGAACCGTGAACCGTGAACCGTGAACCGTGGTCCCAAGATAGGAAAGCGCACCGCCCCAGTCGACCGCCTGTCATCATCCGGTCACCTTCAGGTGTAATTTACCCCGTCCCCTTCCTATATCGTCGGCCTGGAGTCCTCATCCGTACCGTCAGCTTTCGGCGAGTCACCGCCTTCCTTTCGGCAATCCTGCTCGGATTCGGCCGCCCCGCTCAAGCCCGGATGCAGGCGGACACCGGCGCCCGGGACAGCCTCTCGCACCGTGCCAGGGTCCACCCGATCCGTCCGCTGGCTGGCCTCGCCTTCGTGGGTGGCTTGGCGGCGATCTCGCTGCTCGATCAGCCGATTCACCGCGCCACCCAGCAGCGGAACTCGAGCAAGGATGAGGTCGCCGAGGCCTTCCGCCACATGGGCCAGCCCGAGGTCTATGCCACGGTGGGTCTCGGGACGATTGCAGTGGGACTGATCGCGGGCAATGACAAAATTGCCATGTCCGGGGTGAGGATCAGCAGTGCGGTGCTGATGGCCGGCGCCGGCACCCAGGCCGTCAAGCGGCTGTTGGGCCGGGCGCGTCCCTACCAGACCGATCACGCCTGGCAGTTTCGTCCCTTCAATTTCAAGTATGACGCCTTTCCCTCCGGGCATACCGCCGTCGCCTTTGCGCTGGCGACCAGCATCTCCGACGAGGTGCACAATACCGTGGTCTCGATCGCGCTCTACACCGCCGCCACCGGCACCGGCTGGTCCCGACTCAACGACGACAAGCACTGGTTCACCGATGTGGTGGGCGGCGCAGTGGCGGGCTTCGCGAGCGCCAAATTCGTCAACGGCCGCTGGCGCATCTTCGGCATCTCGGGGCCGCACATCTTGCTCGGCCCCGGGGGGGGTGGCGCCAGTGTGACGCTGCCCCTTCCGCGTATCCGTTGACCCCGCCGCCAGATTCCAATCACCGGTAATTGACGACGGCTGTCATCCTCCAGTCACCGCCGCCGCCTAGCTTGGGCTCCGCAGTCAACTCACACTCAGGAGCTTTTCATGCGAAACTTCAAGCTGACCCTGCTGGCCGCCGCCACGCTCATCCCGGCTGCACTGCAGGCCCAGACCCCATCGACTGTCCCGTTGAAGGAATCGAAGCCGGGCCTGCTGGCTCGCGCCAAGGTCACCGATGCTGCTGCCCGCCAGGCCGCGATGGCCCGGGTACCGACCGGCGCCATTACCGAGGCGGAAATCGAGTCGGAGCACGGAAAGCTGATCTTCTCCTATGACATCAAGGTGTCCGGCAAGGACGGGATCCAGGAGGTGGCGGTGGACGCCCTGACCGGCAAGGTGCTTTCGGTCGAGCATGAATCAGCCGCCGACGAGGCGAAGGAAGCGGCGGAAGATTCGGCCGCCATGAAGAAACACTCCTGAAACGGGAGAAAATCGAGACGGATCATGCGCGTCCTGGTCGTCGAAGACGAAACCGAAGTAGCCGACCTCCTGGTTCGCGCGGTGCGTGAAGCGGCGTGGGCGGCCGACCTGGCCACGACTGGCCGCGCCGCACTCGAGGCCCTGGCCTCTACCGAGTACGATCTCGCGGTGCTCGATGTGGGACTTCCGGACATCGATGGATTCACCGTCTGCCGTCGGTGGCGTGCCACCGGCGGCAAGACGCCGATTCTGATTCTGACGGCCCGGGGCGAGCTGACCGATCGGGTGGCGGGGCTCGATGCCGGCGCCGACGACTACCTGGCCAAGCCATTCGCAATTGAAGAGCTGCTGGCTCGGCTCCGGGCCCTGGCCCGTCGCCCTGCCACCACCCACGACGTCCTCCTGCGCATCGCGGATCTTGAACTGGATCCGGCCGGACGCTGGGCCCGGCGGGGCAGCCGGAGCATCCGCCTCACCGCTCGCGAATTTGCCCTGCTCGAATACCTGATGCGGAATCCGCACCGGGTCGTCACCCGCGCCCAGATTCTCGACGGGGTCTGGGACGACAACTTCGATCCGGTCGCCAATGCGGTCGATGTGCTCGTCGGCCGAGTGAGGCGGAAGGTCGATGGCGCCGGCGAGGCGAGGCTGATGCGCACCCTGCGGGGCTCGGGATACATGCTGTCCGATCGGGAATCGGCCGATGCCACTTAGCCGGTTCCGGCTGCACCTCACCTTCTGGTTCGGTGCGGCCTTCATCATCGGCCTCCTGGTCCTCGATGCGGGGTTCTACCTCTACTCCCGTCAGAAGGCGGAGGGCCGGATCAACCGTGACCTGGCGGGCACGGCCCGGGGGCTGTTGCAGGCCATTCAGGCCGAAGCACCAGGACATCACGGCGATCCCGCCGCCGCCGTCGAGGATGCCATCAGCGAGTGGCCGGCCGGCCCTGGCGCCCTGGTGGTCTGGGGCACGGATGGCCGGGTGCTCGGTGGTCGAGGCCCCGCCGGGCTGCAGGGGAGTTTGCCGCCTGATGCCTTGGTTCCGGCCGGCATCTCGCTGCGAGTCGTCCCGATTGCCGGTGAAGCCGATGCGCGGGTCGCCGTGTATCGTGACACCGCCGCCGACGCGCCGATCGTGGCGGCGATCATGTCCACCGCCGCCACTCACGAGGAGGATGAGGTCCTGCTGGGCTGGCTGCTGGTCAGCCTGCCGCTGGTTGCCCTTCTGGCGCTGGCGGCCGGGTACGTCCTGGCCCGTCGAGCGCTTGATCCGGTCCGGGAGCTCTCGGCCCGCGCGGCCGCCATCGACCTCCACGCCCTGCATCAGCGACTGCCCGTCCGCCAGCCGGCCGACGAGATTGACGGGCTGGCCGATCAGTTCAACCAGATGCTGGCGCGCCTCGAACGGGCTCAAGCCATCAATCGGACCTTTCTGGCCCGCGCCGCCCATCAGCTCAAGACACCGCTCACCGTCGTGCAAGGCGAAAGCGCCCTCGGGCTGGAGCGCCCGCGTGACGTCGAGGAACACCAGGCCATCCTGCGCCGGATACGGCTCTCGGCCGAGCAGATGTCGCGCCGGGTGGCGGAACTGGTGCTGCTGGCCCGCGCGACGGCCGGCGACCGTCCGCCGCTCGACGACCAGCTCGAGCTCGATGGACTGGCCTGGCAATCCGCCGACCTGATGCGGGCCCGGGCCCAGGCCACTCGCCACCAGCTTGAACTCGGTACCGTCGAACATTGCCCGATGATGGGGAATGAAGACCTGCTGCGCGAGGCCTGTCTCGAACTGCTGGAAAATGGATGCCGTCACTCGCCGGCCGGATCGCCGATCCGCCTCGGCGTTTCGGTCGATGGGTCCGAGGCCCGGCTGACCGTCGCCAGCCTCGGTGGCGTCGTGACACTCCCGTCCGCGGCCGACGACTCGGCTCTCGCTGCCGGCGGGCGGCTGGGGCTGGCCATCGTGCAGTGGATCGCGTTGGTTCATGGCGGCCGGCTGACGGTGCGGCACGAGGACGGAGCCAACACCTTCACCATCCACCTCCCCATTTCCCGGGCGCGGCCCGAAGCAGCGACATGATCTGCCTTCTCGTTGCCACCCTGTGGCAGGCGGCATCACCGCCGCTGACCCTGGCCAACGCCTGGCAGGCAGCGCTCGATCATCGCTCGGTCAGCCGGATCGTCAACGCCGACATCGCCGGCGCCACCGCCGGGGTCAGGGTCGCGGGGCAGGTTCCGAACCCCACGATGAGCGCCAGCTACACCGGGTCGGTGCCTCGCGGGCACGTCCTGGTCGACCAGCCACTGTCCTGGCTGCTCACCCGGGGCGCCGATCGCGACGCTGCCAGAGCCGCGCTGGCGGGAAGCCGGGCTGACTCGGCCATTCAGATGGCCCAATTCGCCGGCGAGGTGCGCCGGTCATTCTTTGGTGCGGTCGCGGCTGAGGCCCGGTCCCGATTGCTTGGCGAGCAGCAGGCCGTCGCCGATTCGCTGGTCCGGATTGCCCACGTCCGGTATGCCGCCGGTGACATCTCGAGATTCGAGGCCCAGCAGGTCGAACTGGAGTCCCGGGTGCAGTCGCAGGCGGTGCTGGTCGCACTGGAAGAACTGGCGGTGTCGAGAGCACTGCTCGCTTCACTGATCGGCCGGTCGACTGCCGACCTGCTCGTCCTGGATGGAAGCCTCGGCGCCGGGCTTGCCGAGCGGGACTCGCTGCCTTCCGACGACGAATTGCCGGTGATCATCGCCGCGCTGCAGGATTCGGTCGCAGCGGAACGAACCGCCGCCAGCGCGGCCCGGGCCCGGATCCCGTTCCCCTCAATCGAGGCAGGCACGGAGTGGAGTGACCCGTCCGAGGCTCACGCCACTGCCGTGATCGGCATCGCCGTGCCAGTGCCGCTCTGGAATCGTGGCGGGGCCCAGGTCGCGCAGGCGAGGGCCAGGGCGGGCCAGGCTGCCGCCCGGACCGCCGAAGCCCGGCGAACCGCGCGGCAGCAGCTCGAGGCAGCCAGGATCCGGCTGCGGTCCGCGGCTGCCCGCGCCGAATTCGCCCGGGACTCACTGGTACCGGACGGCCGGTCGCTGCGGGACCGGGCGCTGGCAGCCTATCGCGCCGGCGAGACCGGGGTGGTGCCGGTGCTCGAGGCCATCCGCCGCGAGCGGGAACTCGAGCTGTCTGCCATCGACGCCATGCTGGCGTACCAGGGGGCGGTGGCCTCGCTCCACGAGCTGATCGGAGTGGTCCCATGAGACAGCCAACGCTCACGGCGCTGGCAGTGCTTGCCGTCATCGGCTGCCGGAGCGCGGCCCGGGACGAGGAGGTCTCGGTCCGGGTGCCGGTTACCACCGCGCTGATCATCCGCGACAGCATGCCCGAGGAACTGGCCGTGATCGGCATCCTGCGTCCCGCTCCAGGCCACCAGGCGCTGCTCAGTGCCCCGACCGCTGCCCTGGTCAGGGAAACGAGAGTTCAGCTCGGCCAGCGGGTGGCCGCCGGCACCGTGCTGATCCAGCTCGACGCACCGGAGCTTACCGCTGCGGCCCAGAGCGGCCAGACCGCCGCCGACCTGGCCCGGCTCGATGCCGATCGCCAGCGCGCGCTCCTGGACCAGGGCATCACAGCCCGGCGCACGGTCGAGGAGAAGGACGCCGTGGCTCGCAGCGCCGACGCCAGTGCCGCCTCGGCGCTGGCGCAGCTGTCGCGCACCACGATCCGCTCGCCGATCGCCGGTGAGGTTCAGCGAATCGTCGTCCAGCCCGGTGAGCGAGTGGAAGCGGGAGCGGTGCTGGCCGAGGTGGTCGACCGGGCGGTGCTGGATCTGAGTGGTGCGGTACCGGCGGCATCGATGGCCCGACTGCATCCGGGCCAGACCGCCGTGATCGTCGCCGAAGGATTTCCGGCGCCGGTCACCGGTAGGGTGCTGACGGTTCCGCCAGCCCTCGACTCGGCCTCTCATTCCGGCCAGGTCGTGATCCGCATGATGAACCCGGGGACCTGGCCTGCCGGTCTCGGTGCCACCGGACTGATCCGTATTGGAATGCTCCGCAATGCGTTGATCGTCCCCGACTCGGCGCTCGTCATGCTCGGCGACTCCCAGTTCGTGTTCGTCGTCGGCCCAGATTCGGTTGCGCATGCCCGCGGGGTCACGGTGCTCGGCCGCCAGCGCGGGCGATTGGCGGTAACCGGCCAGCTCGAAGCCAGCGACCGGGTGGTGACCACCGGCTCGTGGGGGCTGGCTGATGGGATGGCCGTGACACCGCAGATGGCCCCGAAGTGAGCTTCACCGGCTGGGTGCAGCGCCAGCGGCACGCGGTGTATCTCGGCACCGCGCTGATCACCTTGGCCGGGCTGGTGGCGCTGTACACCCTGCCGGCCGGTGCCTATCCGGAGGTCGAGTTCACCCGGATCGTGGTGCTGGCCCGCGGGGCCGGCCTGGAGCCGCACGACAACGTCGTGGCCGTGACCCGGCCGCTCGAGGAGGCGCTCAGCGTCATCCCCGACCTCAACCGGATCCGCAGTCGATCGGTCCGCGGCGCGGCCGAGATCAATCTCGATTTCCGGTCCGGGGCGGACATGCGGTTTGCGCTCCAGCAGGTGCAGAACCGGGTGGAGTCGGTCCGCCCCTCGTTGCCGGAGGGGCTGGAAATCGATGTCGAGCGATTGACCCCGTCGGTCTTTCCGATGATGCAATACGAGCTCACCGGCGCCGACCCTGCCCTGCTGCGTGAGTTGGCCCAGTACACCGTGCGGCCCCGGCTGGCCCGACTCCCCGATGTCGGGGTCGTCGATGTCGAGGGTGGTCTGGTCCGGGAAATCGGCGTCACCGTCACTGCGGCGGCGCTGAGCTCTCACCGGCTGTCGGTGCCAGCGGTGGCCGATGCGATCCGGACCAGCAACACCGTGATGGCGGCCGGCCAGTTCACCCGCGATTACCGCCAGTTCACCGTGATGATCTCGGGACTGGCGACCTCACCGGCCGCCGTGGCCGGAATCGTTGTCAATCCCGGCCAGTCGATTCCAGTGACCGTCGGTGACGTCGGCACGGTTGGATACGGCACTGAGGACCGGTTTCAGCTCACCGCCGGCGATGGCCAGTCGGCCGCACTGATCAATGTTTCCCGCCAGCCCAGCGGCAACACCCTGACCGTCGAACGCGCGGTCACCGCGGAAATCGAGTCGCTGCGCCGTTCGCTCCCCAAGGGGGTCAAGCTCGAGTCGGTCTACAACCAGGGTGCCCTGGTCCGCGATTCGATCGCCAGCGTCCGGGACGCGATGCTGATCGGGGTGGCCCTCGCGATCGGGGTCCTGGTTCTCTTCCTCGGCCAGCTTCGGGCCGCGCTGATCGCCGCGATCAGCGTTCCGCTGGCGCTGGCGGGCGCCTTTGCCGGTCTCAGCCTCACCGGCGACTCGATCAATCTCATGTCGCTGGGCGGGATGGCAGTGGCCATCGGGCTCATCATCGATGATGCGGTGGTGGTGGTCGAGAATATCGAACGGCGTCTCCATTCGGATCCTTCCGCCCCGTTACGCGAGACCATCCGTCAGGCCACTGACGAGATCCTGGCGCCGGTGGCCGGCTCGACTCTCACCACCATCGTGGTGTTCGCGCCGCTGGGCCTGCTGGACGGCGTGGTCGGACAGTTCTTCCGCTCATTCTCCCTGGCCCTCGCGTCCGCCGTCCTGCTCTCGCTGGTGCTGGCGGTGACGCTGATCCCGGTGCTGGCCGAGCAGTTTTCCCGAGAGGAGCGGGCCACACAGGTGCCCCGGGCCACCCGAATACTCGGGACGGTACTCGGCTGGTATGACCGGATGCTGGGCCGGCTGCTGGACCGGCCACTGATGACGCTCGGTATCGTGGCCGGAATTGCGGTGGTCATGGTCGTCACCTTCCGGGTCATCGGCACCGGCTTTCTGCCGGAAATGGACGAAGGCGGGTTCATCCTCGACTACTGGACCCCGACCGGCACTTCGCTGGCTGAAACCGATCGCCAGCTCCACCGGGTCGAGGCCATCCTGCGGGCCGACCCGGACATCGCCGCGTTCACCCGGCGGACCGGCTCGGAACTCGGCTTCTTTGCCACGGCCCCCAACCGGGGGGACATGACGGTGCAGCTCAAGCCCCGGGGCCAGCGAGCGGCGTCAGTGTACACCATCATCGATCGAGTGCGTCGGCAGGTCGAGACCGAGCTGCCTGGGGTGCGGGTGGAATTCGTCCAGATCCTCCAGGACCTGATCGGTGACCTGGCCGGATCGGCCGAGCCGGTGGAGCTCAAGCTGTTCCACAGCGATGTTGCGACGGCGGAACGGGCCGCCAGCACCGTGGCCAGCGCCATCGATTCGGTGCCGGGGCTGGTCGACTTGTTCGACGGGGTGCAAGGCGGCGTGCCTGAACTCACCGTCAAACTCGAACCCATCCGGGTGGCCCGGCTGGGACTTACCAACGCCGAGGCCTCCGACCAGGTGCACGGCGCCTTGCTCGGTGCCGCCGCGGGTTCGATCCGCGAGGGGGACCGGTTGATCCCGATCCGGGTCCACCTGACCGATGCCGACCGCTTCGATCCCGCCGCCTTGCGGCGGTTGCCGATCGTCGGCCCCGCTGGTTGGGCGCCGCTCGATCAGCTCGGGCGGGTCATCGACACCACCGACGCCGCCGAATTGACCCGCGAGAATCTCCGACCGGTGGTGCGAGTCACCGGGGCAGTTGACCTCAGTCACAGCAACCTCGGCTCGGTGATGAGCCGGATCCGGCAGGCCACCGACACCCTCCGGCTGCCAGCGGGTGCTACCCTCGAGATCGGAGGCCAATACGCGGGGCAGCAGACCGCGTTCAAGCAGCTGCTGCTGGTGTTCGTGCTCGCCGCCGGCGCGGTCCTGCTGGTGCTCACCCTGCAGTTCGGCGATGCCCGCGGCCCGCTCGCGATCCTCGGCGCTGCCGTGCTCGGACTGTCCGGTGGACTCGTCGCGCTGGCCATTACCGGCATTCCGTTCAACGTGTCGAGCTTCATGGGGCTGATCCTGCTGATCGGCCTGGTGGTCAAGAACGGGATCATCCTGCTCGACTCGGCCAGGTCCCATCGGAGGGAGGGGATGTCGAGCCGCGACGCGCTGAACGCGGCGGGCCGGGTCCGGATGCGGCCGATCCTGATGACCACGCTGTGTACCCTCGCCGGCCTGCTGCCGCTGGCCTTCGGACTCGGTGCTGGCAGCGAGCTGCAGCGGCCACTCGCCGTTGTCGTGATCGGCGGGCTCACCTTTTCCACCCTTGTCACCCTGTTCCTGCTTCCCGTGGCACTCGACCTCACCGGTGCCGTCGGCACCGGTGAGGTCTGAGCCGGAATCGGATTCCCACTCCTTCTACTGAGGTCCCGATGTCGAATTCCCTGCTCCGTGCACTCTCGTTCGCCGCGCTGGTCGGCCTGGCGGGTTCCGCCAGCGCCCAGACCGCCGCCGGCTACCATCTCACCAAGAAGATCGCGATCGGCGGAGATGGCGGGTGGGACTATTCGCTGGTGGATCCCGCAATGCACCGGTTGTACGTCTCGCACGGGACCCGTGCCGTGGTCATCGACCTGAGCGATGACAGCGTGATCGGAGAAGTCACCCCTGCCAACGGGATCCACGGAATTGCGGTGGCGCCCGACCTCCACCGCGGGTTCACCAGCAACGGCCGGGACACAACGGTCACCATCTTCGACCTCAAGACACTGGCCACCATCGGTTCGGTCACGGTCACCGGAACCAATCCGGACGCCATCGTGTACGAACCGGTGTCGCGCCGGGTCTTTACCTTCAATGGCCGGTCCTCGAACGCGACCGCCTTTGACGGGGCCACCGGCACGATCGCGGCGACCATCCCATTGCCCGGAAAGCCGGAGTTTGCGCAGGTCGACGGCAATGGGCTGATCTACGTGAACATCGAATCGGATACCGGGCAGATCGTGGTGCTGGATGCCCGGTCGCTGAAGGAGGTCAAGCGGTACTGGCTGACCGGGTGCAGCGAACCCTCGGGGTTGGCCCTCGACCGGATCAATACCCGGCTGTTTTCGGTCTGCGACAACCAGGTCATGGCCGTGTCGGATCCGATGAGCGGTCGGGTGATCAGGCTCCTTCCGATCGGTCCCGGAGTCGATGCCGCGGCATTCGATCCGGTGACCAAGTTCGCCTTTGCCAGCAATGGAGGAGACGGGACGCTGACGGTGATCCACCAGGATGCGCCCGACACCTATACGGTGCTCGGCAATGCCGCGACCCAGCGTGGCTCACGGACCATGGCACTGGATCCGGCAACCCATTTAGTCTATTTGTCGGCCGCTGAGTTTGGCGAGGCGCCGCCGCCGGCCACCGCGGGGGGGCGTCCGGGTCGGCCGCCAATGGTACCAGGATCGTTTGCAGTGCTGGTGATGAGCCAGTAAAAGGGGAGAGGGGAGAGAGGAGAGAGGAAAGGGGAAAGGGGAAAGGGGAAAGGGATACTACCGTCCGGTTTTTTCCTCGACTCTCGACACTCGACGGCTCACGTCACCGCCTGTCCGTCGGTTCGGGACTTCCGGTCCACCAGCTTGAGCAGCAAGGACTGCTGAGCATCGGCCAGCTGGAGCTTGAGCTGGGCTTCGGAGTGGGACTGGGGAATCGAGAGCCGTTCCTGGGCGAGTTCGATCCGGGCATCATCCCGGGCAGTCAGCACCACCACCGCAGCCTCGCCCTCGGTCGAGGGCAGCAGCACCGCCGGCTCGACAGTCACCGGCGGGCCAGGACGGCCGGACAGATGGGTGTTGATCACCTTCACCATCAGCAGGGTGTACATCAGGACGTCCTTGTACACCATCACGGGATTCGCCTTGGGGGTGACCGGGAGAACGTGCAGCACAAAAGTCAGGGGGGCAAGTACGGCGGACGGGCGGACGGGCGGACCGGCGGACGGGCGGACGGGCGGACGGGCGGACGGGCGGACGGGCGGGCGGATGAATGCGCCGTAGGGCCTTGATAAATCAAGGCCCTACGGCGCGCGACAAATGCCTATCGTTTTTCCTATCGCCTATCTTCTATCTCCCATCTCCTATTTCCCGCCATGGAGGTTCTGCCTGACTTCCTGCACCGGTCTGCTCTCGCCTGCGGTTCGGCTGACGGCCATCGTTTCGCTAACGCTCCTGGCTGCCTGCGGACGGGAACGCGCGCCGGTCGCCGCCGCCGAGGCCGATCTCTGCGCCACGATCCACCGCGACACCACGATTCACCTGGCGCAGCAGCTCGCCCCGATCGAATCGCTCATGGCCACACGCACCGGAGCCTACGTCCTGGAAGATGGGGACGGGGCGATGATCGCCAGGGCCTGGCTCAGCGAGTACGCCGAGCATACGATCGACGTGCAGTACTTCATCTTCTCGGCGGATAATGTCGGGCTGATTGCGGCCGACTACCTGGTCCGGGCCGCCGACCGGGGGGTGAAGGTCCGGGTACTGGTGGATGACCTGCTGGTCGAGGCCGACGCCGAGGAATTGCTGGCCCTCGATGCTCTTCCCAATCTCGAGATCCGGATCTACAACCCCGGCACCAATATCGGCAAGAACCTGCCTCGCAAACTGTATACACTGGCCACTGATTTCCGGGGCGCCAACCAGCGGATGCACAACAAGACCTTCACGGTGGATGGCCGGATCGTGATCACCGGCGGGCGCAACATCGCCGACGAATACTTCGACTACGACCACGATTACAACTTTCGGGACCGCGACGTGCTGCTGCTGGGCGGGGTGGCCACCCAGGTCCAGCAGAGCTTCGAGGAGTTCTGGAATGATCCGCGGAGCCGCCCGGTGGACTCACTGGTATCTGCCCGCGAGGCTGACACCAGCCACTCGACGCGGCTCCGTTGGCTGCACCAGTATGCCTGCAATCCCGCCAACTACTGGCCGCAGGTCAGGCAGCAGCTCGACCAGATCCCGGTCGCCTTCGAGAAGATCCAGGCCACGGGCGCGCTGCAATGGCTCGACAGCGTCCGCTACGTGACCGATGTGCCCGGCAAGAACGATGGCAGCCGTGGCCTGGGCGGTGGCGGCGTCACGCTCGACACCCTGATGAGCCTGGTCCGCCATGCCAAAACGTCGATCGTGATCCAGTCGCCCTACCTCATTACCACCCGGCTTGGGCAGGAACTGTTCCGCGATGCCGTGCGACGAGGCGTCGATGTCCGGATCCTGACCAACAGCCTGGCGTCGACCGACAACCTCGAAGCCTTCAGTGGCTATCAGCGCAACCGAGAGGCGTTGCTCGGCACGGGGGTCCGGATCTTCGAGTTCCGGCCCGATGCCGCTGAGCGGGCGAGCATCATGACCGGGGCCCTATCGGGAACACTCGAGCATCCGCCGATCTTCGGGCTGCACGCCAAGTCGATGGTCATCGACGGCCACATCACCGTCATCGGCACCTTCAATCTTGATCCGAGGAGCGCCAACCTGAACACCGAGTGCGTCACGGTGCTCTACTCCGATCGCATCGCCGCCAGGGTGCTGGCGGGCATGGAGGTGGAATTCCGGCCGGAGAATGCCTGGGAGACCACCGCCGGTCACAATCCCGACGCCAAGGCCGGGTGGAAGAAGCGATTCAAGGCGTGGACTCGGTGGGTGGTACCGGGGAGCATTTTGTAGGGCGGACAGGCGGACCGGCGGACCGGCGGACCGGCGGACGGGCGGACAGGCGGACGGGCGGACGGGCGGACGGGCGGACGGGCGGACCGAAAATACAAATGCACCTCATCCCGAGGGAGCGTAGCGACCGAGGGATCGCTCAAGAAATGAATGGACATTTCATTGGGAGCCGCGCCGGCCTGAAGGCTCAATCTCATGCCCCGGGCTGGCCCTGTCTGCTACCTTCTATCTCCCCTTTCGTGCAGTTGGCTTTCTGGCATGTTGCTGATTCGCCTCGTCCTGGTCGCAGTAATCTGGGGAATCATTCGCTACGGTCCCATCAACAACCGGTGGCGGCAGTATGAGACCCCAGCCGGAGTCTCGCTCTGCGTGGGGCTGATCGCCTTTGTGGTGGGTTTCGTCGGCCCGATCATCCTGACGCCGAGCGCCAACCAGGGCCCTCTGCTCGGCATCTTCTACACCGGGCCGCTTGGCCTCATGGGTGGCTACATCTGGGGACGAGCCCGGGAGTCGGCCCGGGCGCGAGGCGGGCCACCAAATGTGCCGGGTTGATCCGGCCGATCACCCACGACCCATTCGGGTAGTTTCGCTTTAGCGGACAGCAGACGGGAGATAAGAAAAAGGAGATCGACGATAGACGATCGGACCTGCCCGCTGCCTGAAATCGGATCCCTCCCCCCGCCCGCACCCCTGCCTCTCACCCTTCCGGACTAGCCCCGGTCTCGCTCGATTGGCCGATGGCCTCTCGACCCCACCAGGCACACATTTTGTACCCGCCCCGACTCGGAGAGTGGTCCAGGCGCTCGAGCTTCCCCCCCGCAACTCAAGAGGCATCAATGCCCGCCGCCACTCTAGTGCCAACCGCCACTCCCGCCACTCCCGCCAGTCCCGTCAGTCCGCCAGTCTCTGCCGAGAAGATGAAGGCACTGGTCTACCATGGCCCGGGTCTCCGTTCGTGGGACGATGTGCCTCGGCCCACCATCACCAAGCCCACTGATGCCATTGTGCGGGTCACGAAAACCACCATCTGCGGCACCGATCTCCATATCCTCAAGGGTGACCTGCCGGCAGTCACCGCGGGCCGGATCCTGGGCCACGAGGGCATCGGGATCGTCGACCAGATTGGCGCCGCCGTGACCGAATTCAAGGTCGGGGACAAGGTGATCATCTCCTGCGTCAGCGCCTGCCTCAAGTGCAGCTTCTGCCGCCGCGGAATGTTGTCCCACTGCCGCGACGGCGGGTGGATACTCGGCAATTTGATCGATGGCACTCAGGCCGAGTATGCCCGGATTCCGCATGCGGACGGCAGCCTCTACCACATTCCCAATGGGGCTGATGACGAAGCGATGGTCATGCTGAGCGATATTCTGCCCACCGGCTTCGAGTGCGGCGTCTTGAATGGCCAGGTCAAGCCGGGTGACACGGTGGCCATTATTGGCGCCGGACCGGTGGGGATGGCCATCCTGCTGACGTCCCAGTTCTACTCTCCGGCGGCGATCGTCGTAATCGACGTCGATGACAAACGACTGGAGGTGGCCAAGACCATGGGGGCCACCCATATCATCAACAGCAAGGACGGCAAGGCTGTCGACCGGATCATGGCCATCACCAATGGAAGTGGGGTGGATGTGGCGATCGAGGCGGTCGGACTTCCTGCCACCTTTGCCATCTGTCAGGAGATCGTCGCCGCCGGCGGTCACATCGCCAATGTCGGGGTGCATGGCAAGCCGGCGGAGCTGCACCTCGAAAAGCTCTGGGACCGCAATATCACGCTGACGACCCGGCTGGTGGACACCGTGACGACCGCGATGCTCCTCAAAGTCGTGGCCTCGGACAAATTGAAACCCGCCAGCCTGGTGACCCACCGCTTTGCGCTGGACGACATCATGTCCGCTTACGATACGTTCGGCAATGCCGCCGAGCAGGGTGCCCTCAAGGTCATTCTGAAGGACCGATAGCCGCTGTCGCGTGGGCGGGCAGGCGGACAGGCGGACAGGCGGACAGGCGGACAGGCGGACAGGCGGAC
>JBDTTF010000260.1:0-2618 GCA_039930765.1 Gemmatimonadota bacterium
AGGCGGTGGTCTGCTACGAGCACGGCTTTCATGGCCGGACCTACATGGGAATGGCGCTGACCTCGAAGGTGATGCCCTACAAGAAGGGATTCGGTCCCTTTGCTGCCGAGGTCTACCGCATACCCTTTCCGTACTGCTACCGCATCCATGGCAGGGAGGCGGCGGGCAGGCAAGGGTGCTGCGAAGTGACCCGGGCCCATCTCGAACAGCTGTTCGCCGCCATCGTCGATCCGGATTCGGTCGCCGCAATCATCATCGAGCCGGAGCTGGGCGAGGGAGGATTCATCCCGGTGCCCAGGGCTTACATGACCGAGCTGGCGGCCTTTGCCAGGGCACACGGAATTCTGCTCATCGCCGACGAGATTCAGACCGGATTCGGCCGGACCGGAAAGTTGTTCGCGTCGGAGCACTATGACCTGGTGCCAGACCTGATGACCACCGCCAAGTCGCTGGCCGGTGGTCTGCCGCTGGCGGCCATCACCGGCCGGGCCGACATCATGGACTCGGCGCAGGTCGGCGGACTGGGTGGCACCTATGGTGGCAATCCGCTGGCCTGCGCTGCCGCCCTTGCTGTGCTGGATGTGATGGCGACGGAAAAAATCCCCGAGCGTGCCGCGGCCATTGGCCGGCGCATCACCGATCGATTCACGCGCTGGCAATCGAAGCACAACTGGATCGGCGATGTCCGCGGGCTGGGTGCCATGGTGGCCATCGAACTGGTCAAGGATCCGGTTACCCGGGAGCCGAGCAAGGAGCTGACGGGCAAGCTGCAGGCCGAGGCGCTCAAGCGCGGCGTGATCCTGCTGTCGGCCGGGACGCTGGGCAATGTGATCCGGGTGCTGGTGCCGCTGACCGTGACCGACGCAGTGCTGGATGAAGGACTCGACGCGATGGAACAGGCCGTCGAGGTCATCGCGCCGTGAACCACCGGCCGACGTGCTGGGCCCTGGCCCTCGCCGTTGTCTGTCCCCGATTGCTGGCCGGCCAGGATAGTGTCGCTGCCACGGCCGGGTATGCAGCGGTCGCTGCCAGCTGGTCCGACTTTGCTGTTCACGAGATGGCGGACAAGGAAATCCCCGGCCTCTCAGTCGCGCTGGTTGACGATCAGCAGATCATCTGGGCCCGTGGCTTCGGCGTATCAGACCCCGACGACAGCACCCGCGGCCCCGCCACGGCGCAGACGGTATATCGAGTCGCGTCAGTGTCCAAGCTGTTTACCGCTCTGGAGGTCATGCGGCTGGTCGAGCAGAAGAAGATCGACCTGGATCAGCCGGTGGCGCGCTACCTCCCCGAGTTCCATCCCATCAATCCGTTTGGCACCCCGATCACGGTGCGGATGCTGCTGACCCACCGCTCGGGGCTGGTGCGGGAGCCGCCGGTCGGCGGACTGACTGACACCAGCGGCGCCTCACTCGCCGCGGCGGTCGCCAGCCTCAATGCCAGCACCCTGGTCTACCGGCCCGGCACCCATACCAAATATTCCAACGCCGCGGTGGGTGTGCTCGGTCTGTTGATCGAACGGATGAGCCAGGATTCGTTCGCCACGGTGGAGCGGCGGCAGGTCCTCGCGCCGCTGGGCATGAGTCACAGTGACTTCTCCCCACGCCCAGACCTTATCGCGGCACTCGGTCATGGCCTGATCTGGAGCTCGGACGGCCGGGAATCGGCCGCGCCGATCTTCCAGTTCGGCATCGCGTCGGCCGCCAATCTCTACACCACCGTCATCGACCTGGGGCATTTCCTGTCGGCGCTGTTCGCCGACGGCCGTGGTCCCGGCGGCGCGATCGTTCGGTCCGGGACGCTCCGTGCGATGTACCAGCCGCAGTACCCTGAATCGGGACATGCGCCATTCGGCCTCGGATTCGAACTCGGTTCGGTGGACGGTCATCCGACGGTGGGGCATGGCGGCATCGCGTACGGATACGCCACGACCGTGCTCGCGATCCCCGCCGCCAAGCTCGGCGTCATCGTGGTCTCGACCAGGTACTGGACCAACGATGTCACCCAGCGGCTGGCCATACAGGCGCTCCGCCTGATGCTGGCCGCCAGGCAGCGGCAGCCGCTTCCCGCAATAGCCCTCCCCGCGCCGGTGCCGACCGATCTGGCCCGCGACCTGGCCGGCCGGTACGGCACGGGTGAGCGGGCCATTCAGCTCGACTTCCGCCACAACCGGCTCTACGCCACCTGGTTGTCCGGCGGCCCACGCGCCGAGTTGCGGATGCTGGCCGATACGCTGGTTACCGATGACCGGGTCAGTGTCGGCCGCCGGCTGGTGCGGGTTGGCGATCGACTGGTGTCCGGCGTGGATACACTCGCTCGGGTGGCGGAGAGTGAACCCGCCGCGGTGCCGGCCCGCTGGGCCGGGCTGCTGGGTGAGTACGGTGCCGCCTTTGGACCGCTGGTCGTGCTGGAGCGGAATGGTGTGCTGACGGTCCAGCGGGCCCAGCTGGTCTTCTACCCACTCCAGGAAATTTCCCGGGACAGCTTTCAATTCCCGCCCCGCGGCCTGAATGACGGCGAATGGCTGAGTTTCACCCGCGACTCCGCCGGCCGTGCCACCGGAGTCACGATGGGCGCGCAGTATCTTCCCCGCCGGCACATCGAACCCGAGGCGGGCA
>JBDTTF010000261.1:0-2357 GCA_039930765.1 Gemmatimonadota bacterium
TCCCGCCGGGATGATATGGGAGCCTCCGACCACATCACCCTGCTGATCGATTCCTATCACGACCGGAGGACCGGATTCGAATTTTCGGTCAACCCCGCCGGAGTCAAGGCTGACTACGCCATCTCCAATGATGGCAACGAGGATGCGGCATGGGACGCCATCTGGGACGCGGCCACCGTCACCGATTCACTGGGGTACACCGTTGAATACCGGATTCCGCTGTCGCAGCTTCGCTACTCAACGCACGGGAGCGGCACGTTTGGCATCCTGATCTGGCGGGTGATCGAGCGATATACCGAGACCGTGACCTGGCCGCTGTTCCGGACGTCCAAGTCGGGGCTGGCCTCCCAGTTCGGCTACCTGACCGGACTGGATAGCCTGGGCACTCCGGGCCGCGCCGAGATCACTCCGTACGTCGTGGCCAAGAATGTGCCGGGTCTGCCGGCCGACAATTTCGGGCGGAAGCAGCAGTTCACCGCCGGCGGTGATCTCAAGTACCGACTGGCCTCCAATCTCCTGCTCAACGCCAGCGTCAATCCTGATTTTGGCCAGGTCGAGGCCGACCCGTCGGTCCTCAATCTCGGCGCGTTCGAGACGTTTTTCGAGGAGCGGCGGCCCTTCTTCGTGGAAGGGAAGGGGTTGTTCAACTTTGCGGTCAACTGCGTCGTGGTGGTCGACTGTGGTACCGGCGAAGGGCTGTTCTACTCCCGGCGGATCGGCCGCTCGCCGCAACTGGCGGGCGTATTCGGCGATGCGTCATCGCCCAGCGCCACCAGGATCTGGGGCGCCGCCAAGCTCACAGGCCGGACTCCAGGTGGCCTGTCGGTCGGGTTCCTCGATGCGGTGACCGAACATGTGGCCGGCCCGCCAGGGACCAGCTCGACGCTTGAGCCGGCGACCAACTACGCGGTGCTCCGGGGCAACAAGGATTTTCACAACGGCCAGACCAGCATCGGATTCATCCTGACCGGGGTGAACCGGTCGCTCGACGATTCGAGCGCCCGGTTCCTGCGGTCGAGCGGGTACACTGGTGGACTCGATGCCCGGCACCGCTTTCATGGCAAATTCGAGGTCTCGGGATCATTCGACTTGAGCCGGGTCGGGGGCAGCCGGGAGGCCATCGATTCGACCCAGTACGATCCGGTCCACCTGTACCAGCGCCCGGACGGACCGCTCACGTATGACTCGACCCGGACTTCGCTCAGCGGCAGCAACCTGGAGCTCCGGTTTGCCAAGGTTGGCGGCAAGCGGCTGCTATTCGAAACCGCCTACCAGCGCCGCACGGCCGGATTCGAGATCAACGACGTCGGATTTCTCCGGCAAGCGGATCAGCAGCAGTTCACCAACTGGGCCAACCTGGCGTTCAGGACACCGAACAAGGTGTTCCAGATGCTGCGACTCAACTTCAATAACTGGGAGTACTGGACCGCGGCGGGAATGCCGACCGAGCGGGCCTTCAATGCCAACGTGCATACCCAGTTCACCAATCGCTGGTGGTTTCATCTGGGTGGCACCCTCGGCCAGTTGGGCACCACCTATTGCGATCGCTGCGCCCGCGGCGGGCCGGCCATCCGGCAGGATCCGTACATCTCCCCGTGGGCCGGAATCCAGGGTGATGACCGCCACCGCCTGGTTCCCTACTTCTGGGTCAACTACTTCAAGGGGGACGGCGGTCGTTCGGAATCGCTGAGCCTGCAACCCGAGCTCGACCTCAAGGTGGCCAGCCGTTTTACCACGTCGCTGAGCGCCAACTACACCACCAACCGGAACGACACCCAGTACTACGGCACCTACGTGGACTCCGGGACGGCGCTGAGCCACTTCACTTTTGCCCATCTGGACCAGAAGACCCTCAGTCTCACCTTCCGGCTCGGCTATACCTTCACGCCCACGACTTCGCTCCAGGTTTACGCGTCACCGTTCATCACCAAGGGCACCTACACCAACGTCCGCGAGATCGGCGATGCCCGGTCGGCCAACTACGATGACCGCTACAAGGTGTATGGTGACACCGGGGTGACCAACAATCCGGGCGGATTCAACGTCCAGCAGTTCAATTCCAACGTCGTATTCCGCTGGGAATACCGGCCGGGGTCCACCCTGTTCCTGGTCTGGAGCCAGGGCCGGTCCGGCTCCAACAGCATCGAAGGCACTCAGGGGTTCGGCGGCAACTTCAACAGCCTCTTCTCCCAGCGGGCGGAAGACACCTTTCTGGTCAAGATTAGTTACTGGTTTGCGAGGTGAGTCAGAGGTAGGGTTCACGGTTCACGGTTCACGGTTCACAGTTGTGGTTCGGGGTTCCGGGACACAATACTCCGGACGCCTCAAACTCCTATTTTTCGCCGTTCGCCGTTCGC
>JBDTTF010000262.1:0-7893 GCA_039930765.1 Gemmatimonadota bacterium
TTTCGCCTTTCGCCTTTCGCCTTTCGCCTTTCGCCTTTCGCCTTTCGCCTTTCGCGTTTCGCGTTTCGCGCCTAGTCTTCCGTTTCCATCCCTACCACCCAGCGAAACGTCCCCCACTCGAAAACCAGGGTACCGTGATGCCGGTCCACCGGAACGATCGAGATAGTGAACTTCTCGGCGGACCCGGCCCGCGTCTCGCGGGCCAGCGGTATCGAGTCGAGATCCCGGCTGGCATCATACTGGGTGCCCCACTGCCCGTGCTGCCCATTTACCAGGAGGATCACCCCGTTCGGGTCCGGACGAGTCCAGAGTGAATAGATCCCGGCCGGCAGGGTGCGCCCACCGACCCGGATCGGCGCGGAGGTGCTGAACTGGGTGGCCGCGTTGGCTCCGGTGCGCCAGACCTGGCCGAACGGAATGACTGCACCGAGCAGCGTCCGACCTCGCACCAACGGGCGGCCGTAGTCGACCAGCAGCTGGGCGGTGCCGATGGTGGCCCGCGTCGTGTCACGCAGGCTGAGGCCGGCCGGAACCCCATTTTGTTTCTCCAGCGCCGTAAACGCCGCGGCCACGGCGTCCACATCCGGTGGTGTGGTTGTCCGGGTAACCTCGACCTTGTAAGTGCTCCGCGCGCCCGAGTATGCCAGCATCCGCCCATCGGCGTCGAACGCCCCCTCCCCGGCCCCAGCCAGTCCATCGTGATGGAACACTTCCACTCTGCCGCCGGACAGCCGCCGGACATATCCGCCGGGAATCAGCCCCTTGGGCAGTGACCCGAAGTCTTCGATCTGCATATCGACGTAGTAGAGCCGCAGGAAGAGGCTGTCGCCCAGGGTGCGCGGCGCCTGATCGAGAAACAGCTCCGAGAGTGAATACTGGTGCGCGGTCCATGGCAGCGTCGTTGCCCCACCGGTGGCCAGCATGAGGGAGGAGCTGCCCTCACCATTTCTGACCGTGATCCGGACCGAGTCACCCAGGTAGTCGGCGGTGAACCGGCGGGATTTCCATTTCGGCGTCGTGGCCGTGGGCAGGGTAATGTCCTGGATCAACTGTCGGATCCGTTTGTCAGGGCCGAAGCGGATCTCGGTGTGCCGACGGATCACCCGGGGAAACCGCTCAACCTGGTCGCTGACCAGATGATCCGGCCACCGGGTGACTGATTCGACCGAAATGGTGTCGACCCCGAGCCGGGCCAGGAATCCGTAGCGCTGCTGGGCCTGCAGGGCGGCCGGTGCCAGCAGGGCGGCGGCAAGCAGGAGGCGGACATTCATTGGGCATGCTCCGAGGTCGGTCGAACGACGAGATTGGCGAAATCACCGGGGGACTGGTCACCGACCCAGAATCCGATGGCACCAGTGGCGGGGCCGCCTGGACGCTGCAATGCCAGCGACGGCGTCAGTGAGTGGTCGAGATAGATGCGCACCAGCTGTCCGCGGACCGACAGCCGGAGATGAACCCAATCCTCGGCCAGTATCCCCGGTGGAACGGCCGCCTCGAAATCGCCGGGATGCCGGTCACGCAGCGTTGCCCACGAGTAGTCGGGGTAGCTGGCGTACTGGATGGCGTGGACATGATGGGCGGAGTCTGCCCCGACGAAATTGAAGGGCCGGAGCCAGACCACCTCGAACTCCCGCTCGCTCACCAGGTGAAAGGCAATACCCAGGAAACTCTTCTGGGCCACATCCCGGCCCCGAAGGTCGACATCGATGTCCCCGTTGCTGAACTGCAGGGCCGGATTCCATACCATGCCGGCGTCCTTCCCTTCACCCAGACGGACGAAACTCTGGCCACTCTCCGTCACCGCCTTGATGGAGCGTCCGAACACCCGCCAGTGAGCGGGGTCGACCGTGGCGGGGTCCACTCGGGTCTCGACCGGCTTCGCCCCACCACACCCGTCCGCCGCCAGGAGGAGCAGCAGCAGTGGGATGAGGACAGCGCCGGAGCGCGGGAATGGGCGGGCGGGCGGCTGCGATCGCTGGGTTGGCATGGCACGGAAACGTAGAATCAACCCGGGCCAATATCCGTAGGGGAAATCTTCTCACTACTGGTACTTTTCGACAGATGCGTTCCACTCTGCCCCGACTCTCGGCGCTGGCCCAGCAGCCGGTTCCCTTCGATACCCGGAAATACGGCCCGGAGCTGCTGGTGGACATCGCCTGGGTCCACCAGATGAAACGCTTCATCCTGACCGGCCCGCATGCACTCGCCTTCTACGACATCACCCTGGTTACTCGCGGGCGGGGGTCGTGCTCGCTCGATGGGGTCCGCTCGATGGTCCGGCCAGGTACGGTGCTTTTTACCTCACCGGGCCAGGTCAGGATCTGGCAGGTCAAGGACCTCGATGGCATCTGCCTCTTCTTTCCCGGCCTCTTCCTCGACGAATTCTTCAACGACACCCTGTTCCTGCAGCGGCTGGGCTATTTCCACGCACCGGGCGGGGCCCCGGCCCTTGCCCTCCCGCCGGCGCGCGCCGCGGCGCTCCGGGCCGCTCTCGAAAAGATGCGGCGTGAATTGGGGCGGCTCCGCCCCGACACCCCGCATCTCCTCCGCGCCCAGGCCTACGAGCTCCTGATCACCCTCGCGCGACAGTATGCCGAGGCCTATCCGGCTGGCAGCGGCAGAATTGCCGAGCGGCGTACCCAGCGATTCCTGGAGCTGATCGAGCGGGATCAGTCGGGGAAGAGGAGCGTGGCCCACTACGCCCGGGAAGTCACCGTGAGTCCCGGTTACCTCAATACTCTCTGCCGCCATCACCTGGGCAGGAATGCCAAGGACCTGATCGCGGAAAGAGTCGTGCTCGAGGCTCGGCGGATGCTGCTCTATTCAGATCGGTCGGTCGATCAGGTGGGGCGTGCACTGGGATTCAAGGATCCCAGTTATTTCTCGCGGTTTTTCAGAATGCGGGCCGGCATGGTGCCGAGTCGGTTCCGCGATCGACATCGATAGACGAGCACCTCTCGCCTCCCACCTATTGCTGTTCCTGTTCGCTTTTCGCCTTTCGCTTTTCGCGTCCTATCGCCTAGCGTCTCTCGCCTACTGTGCGATCAACTCGCAGAACTTCTTCAGATCGATATTCCCGCCCGACACAATCGCCACAATCGGTCCCTGACCCGCCTTGCCGGTCAGCGCCGCCGCCAGGGGCAGTGCGCCCGCTCCCTCGGAGATGACCCGGGCCTTTTCCGCCATCAATCGCATGGCAGCTCTGGTCTGCTCCAGGGTGACTACGATCGATCCGTCGATCACCGGCTTCATTCGTTCCCACATGCTCGGAAAGACGCTCTGGCCCCCGGCCCCGTCCACGAATGACGCCTCCCAGGCCGCGAAGCGCTGTGGCGATCCCATCCTGAGCGACAATTCGAGCGGTGCAGCGGTTTCCGGCTCTGCAGCCAGCACCTTGATGCCCGGGTCGAGCGCCTTGATCGCGCTGCCCACCCCGGTGATCAGGCCGCCACCACCAATCGCGCCGATGACCACCCGAGTCTCAGGCGCATCCTCCAGGATCTCGAGCCCCATCGTTCCGTGACCGACGATGAAGTTGTGATCGTCGAACGGGTGGATGAAGGTGCCCTCGACTCCGGAATAGGTCCGCTCCTCAAGCGCTTTCCAAGCCACCGGGTACGGCACCGGAATCAGCCTGGCGCCGAGTGCTTTCATTCGGTCGCGTTTGGAAGCGGGCGCCGTTTCGATCACGACTACCGTGCATGGCACCCCGGCCTGCCTCGCCGCATACGCTACCCCCTGCCCGGCATTCCCCGCGCTGATGGTCCAGACCCCTCTCTGCCGCTCGGCCTCACTCAGCAGCGCCACCGCGTTGACCGCGCCACGCAACTTGTAGGCGTTGATCGGCTGGAGATTCTCGAGCTTGAGCCGGATATCGGGAAAGCCACTGCCGAGTTCGAGCTTGACCAGCGGTGTCCGCACGATGGTCCCGGCAATGCGGGTGCGCGCCTCCCGGATTTCGGCGAGCGTGATAGGGCGAACGGAGTGGGTGGGCATTGAGTTTTCTATGCTGAGGTGTCGCGAGACTTCAGGCCTGGCGTGGCTCGAAGCCGATCCCAGTATGTACAGGACCGATGGATAATTGAGTCTTCGAGCGAGACTTCTACCAGAGCGGGTGGATTCCCCACCAGGCCAGACTAATGCTCAGGCTCAACGCAGCGAGATCAAGCGGCCAATCGATCGCCGTTCTCTCCCGATCAGCAGTCGATCGCAGTGCAGCCCACACCAGGAACAACGCGGTTCCACCGACGACCGCCACCGATTCCGCGATGGACAACGCAGCCAGTCCAGAAGTCCAGGACGCCAGACTGATGACAATCATGACCACCACCACCAACCGCTCGGCACGGCTCAGCCCTGACCTCGGCGGGCCAGGGAAGCGTATTCGCCTTTGCAGAATAATCAGTCCGGCCCCGAGCATCGCCACGCCAGTCAGGGCGAGCGAGCGCATCCCGAAGCCCAAACCTTCGAACCAGGTCTGAACCTCGCTCGTGCGCGTGACCGCATAGGCCGCCGCGAGAAGGATCAGCAAGCCGAGAACAAGCAGTTGCTGCTTGTCGTTCCTGGGTCTCAACTAGGCAACCTGCACTTCATCGGAATAAATCTCCCGATCTCAGCTGGGGAACTCCATGCCGAGGACCCGCCACAATGTGACCAGAACCACACCCAGGATCAGGGGGACGAACAGCGAGTACCGTTCAATTCCCCCTGCCTGTTACTGCCAAAGCAGCTTCACCGCCTGAATCGAGTCCACTATGAGTCTTTCCGGATTGCGCAGAAGGTGCCCCACGCGCGACGATTCTTCCTGGCTCGCGCTGGAATCCACTGGAGAACCCAAACGCCGGCAAAGCCCCGCGCACCGAAAACGTTTGGGTTCAAGTTGAAATTCGGCCAGTCGCTCGCTCCGCCGATTTCCATGAACACGGTATGGTCGCGTAACAATCCAACCTGCACGCCCCCCTTTGCGCTTGGGGGTATTGGCAGTTCGACGGTCGGAAAGGGCTCCCGAGGAATGGTCGCGGTTCCCATGAGCATCGCGGGCATCCCGTAGAGGCCCCCTAGCAATCCCACATTCCCGTTTTCGGTACCCAGCGTCAGTTCCGCATCGAGCGGCTCGAAATGACTTCGGCTGTCCCGGCTGGTGACCAGTTTGAGGGCGTACTTTCCGACCAGAGAGTGTGCCAGCGACGAATCATCGGCGAACTGTAGTGTGTCCGTGACGCAGGCAGACGCTACCGGCTGCTCCAGCGGAGGATGACCACAGGAGGCGAGAGTTATCACTGCCACGAGCCAAAAGCGCATCAATTTCCCGCTTGGAGATGAAAATTGCTGAGAGAATCGCCCCGCTTCGCGAGGCCTGACCCATCGTCACGGGACAGCCGGCTTGCAAGTCAAGCCGCTGCTTTCCTTTTCGCTTTTCCCTTTTCGCTGTTCCCGTTGTCACTCCCCCGGCCGATACTCCCGCTCCGTATGCCCCTTGAGCTGGCCCGGATAGAAGTAGACCGGCCGCAGATTGCCGCTGGCATACCGCTCGGCCTGGTCGTTGAAGTGCTTCGATTTGGGATCGCCGCTCTCGCCGCCCGCGGTAATGGCCCGGGCGCTGACCGAATCGCCGAACTCCACCACCGCCACGAAGCTGTTGCCGTAGCTGCCGTAGATCTTCTTGCTGCCGTTGTAGTGGGCGGCGCCAAACGACGCCAGCGAGCCCCAGCGCGCCGAGGTGAATGGCACCGGAATGCTGGCACCGGAATCGGCAAACGGATGGACGATGTCATCGGTCAGCCGCTGGAACCGGTTGATCTCGCCCCATGGCGTCTGCCACTTCCCGAAATCGGCCGTGAGCGTGTCGGATGCGGTCGCCAGCGCGGTCAGCCGCTGCACCGCCGTTGCCTTGGTGGCCATGTAGTCGTAGACCGAGATGTTCTCGTTGTCGGCATCCTTGGAGGCCACCCGCCAGAAAGCCTCCCCCCAGTACACCGCTAGTGATGTCGGCACCGACTCGGCCGACCAGCGGTAGTCCCAGCCCCGCAGCAGCTTGATCTGCTCCGCCAGTTGATCCTTGAGCGGATTGCCCCGCGGCAGCCGATCCCAGTCCTTGATCAGCGGCGGAATCAGCAGCGCAAACGACGGCTGGTAGCTGTCGAACGCCGCGTCGATCAGCCGCTGCAGGGTGAAATCCTTGCGGGCCTCCAGCAGCCGAATGGCGTGGACGCCACGGGGATTCTGCTCGTAGACGTCGACGTAGGACGGGAAGTCCTTCTGCTTCGGGCTGTTCGGTCCGGCGGCGGTCCACGGAGAGTTATTGGTATTCTGGATCCAGCCGTTGGTCGGATTCTCGAAACTGGGCGTCTCTTCGACGGTCAGCAGCCCATTCCACTCGGTGGCCGAGTCGCTGCCGTCGACCGGATGATTCCAGTCGAACCTCGGATCACGCTTTGGGATGAAGCTGGCGTGGAAATAGGCGATGTTGCCATCGGCGTCGGCGTAGACCGTGTTGTTCGACGAATTCGAGCGCAGCTCGACCGTTTGGCGGAATTCCTGGTAGTTCCGGGCCTTGGTGCGGCTGTACGATTCGGTCAGCGCCTTGACCGGCTCCTGCATCAGCCGGACACTGATCCACTTGCCGTCGGCCTCCCGCACAATCGGCCCATGCCCGGTGCGGTACACCGTGAATGCCTTCTGCTCCAGGCCAGCGGCGCCCTTGTACGGCACCGTGATGGTCCGGCTGATCACCGGTTTGAGCGCCCCGCCCTCCCGGTAATACAGACTGTCCCCCTGCCTGACGATCGTTTCGGCGTACTCGTCGACGGCGTCGACTCCGCTCGAGGTATGCATCCAGCCCACTCGCGGGTTCCAGCCCTGATAGATGAAGAACTGGCCCCAGGTCACCGCGCCATAGGCGTTGAGCCCTGAGTCGCTGGTCATCTGCAGTTCGGCCCGGAAGAAGAACGAGGTGTGCGGGTTGATCAGCAGCAGCGCATGATGCCCCGCCGTGTTGGACGGCGCGATGGCAAATCCGTTCGATCCACCGGGTTCAGGCGGGAAAGCCGGCCTGGCCATGGCGACGGTCTTCGGCCCCTTGCCGTAGAAATCTTCCAGCCGGGCCAGTGAGATACCCTCGATATCTCCGCCGATGCTGCCCTCACTGTAGGACAGCGGCATCCAGGGTTCGAAATGGGTCAGGACCCGCGGATGGACCGCCGGATGCCGCAGCAGGTAGTAGTTGAGCCCGTCGGCCCAGGCATCCATCAACTGCTTGAGCCAGCGGGGACTGGCCTCGTACTGGATCTTGAGCTGCAGCGAATCGGTGAACAGCCGCTGCCGCAGGTCCTGGATGACCGCACCCTCGCCCTCGGCCTCGGCCAGCCGACCCAGCGAATTGAGGTAGTTGGTCTCGACCCGGTTGAAGTCATCCTCGGCCTGGGCGTAGATCATCCCGAAGACGGCGTCGGCGTCGCTGGTGCCGTGGACGTGCGCGATGCCCCAGTCGTCCCGGACGATGTGGACGGCCTGGGCCCGGGCCTTGAGCCGGGCGGCTTCCGAGTCACTGGTGGCGTGGTTGGCGCAGGCAAGAGCGCCGCAGACAGCGAACGCAACGGCAGCGGGGAGCGGGTGACGCATCGGCTGGTATCTCAGCGGGTGGGAGGCGCCCAAATGTGCGCCTGTCCGGTCCATCCCGCCAGCCGACTGCTGTTACCGCCGAGATCGGTGGTGCCACGGATGAACGCGGACGCTGCGCGACGCGGACCGCTCCGAATCGTCGGACCGTCGGAAGGATTGGCAGCCAGCAATATTGGGGACTTCGACTCTTGACTGGGACTTGGGATCGCTTTTCGCTTTTCGCTTTTCGCTGTTCGCTTTTCGCTTTTCGCTTTTCGCTTTTCGCTTTTCGCT
>JBDTTF010000263.1:0-5462 GCA_039930765.1 Gemmatimonadota bacterium
TCGGACGCCTGCATCACGATGGAGCAGGGGGTCGATGGCATCCTGATGAACACCGCCCTGGCCGAGGCGCGGGATCCGGTGAGCATGTCCCGCGCGATGCGTCTGGCGGTCGAGGCGGGCCGGCTGGCCTGGATGGCGGGCCGGATGCCGAGGCGGGAAGTGGCGGTGCCGTCGAGCCCCACGGACGGGATGTTGGCGGCAGGATGAACACCCGCACTCCGGTCGGGATCGCCGATGCCCGTCGGGCCGCGCTGACGATCCTCGAATTGATCGAGCAGGGAGTGCCGTTCGACGTGGCGCGGGACCGCGCCGTGATCGACCTGCCGGAGCGGGACCGCCGGCTGGCCCACGAACTCGCGGCCGGTGTCCTGCGGCAGCAGAACTTCCTCGATGATGCACTTGCCCCGCTGGTTTCGCGCGGACTGTCCGGCGTGGACCCGAGGCTGCATCGGATTCTGCGGCTGGGTGCCTACCAGCTGCTGGCCCTCGACCGGGTACCGCCGCACGCGGCGGTCAGCGTCTGCGTCGACCTGGCCCGGGACATCGGTGGCGACCGGGCCGCCGGCTTCGTCAACGCGGTGCTCCGAAGAATCGGACGGTCGGCGCCGCTGGCCCCCGGCACTGGGGCCCAGCTGTCCGGCGCCGGACAATTGGCTCACCAGTACTCCCATCCGGCCTGGCTGGTGACCCGCTGGCTGGCGCGGTACGGCGCGCGGGACACCGAGGCACTGCTCAAGTGGAACAATCAGCGGCCGGCGCTGGTGGTGCAGCCGGCTCGCGCATCACTGGCAGAGCTGGCGGACCGGTTCGAGGAGGCCGGGGTTGAAGCCAACCCAGCGCCGTGGGGTGCCGGCTTGATCGTGAGCGCTGGCCAGCCCCGCGAGCTTCCCGGCTACACCGACGGTGACTTCGTGGTCCAGGACCCGGCCCAGGCGCTGGTGGTTCGATTCGCCAATGTCCGGGCCGGCAGCACGGTGCTCGACGCCTGCGCCGCACCGGGCGGCAAATCCATCGCGGTCGGTCGGACTGCGGGCCGGGTAATCGCGGCCGACCGCAGTGCCCAGCGGGCCAGGCGGTTGTCGGAGAACCTGGCCCGGGCCGGGCGCCCGGGAATCTGGGCGGTGGTGGCCGATGCCGGTGCACCGCCGGTGCGGCCACTCGAAGCGGCCCTGCTCGATGCCCCCTGCCTCGGTACCGGAACTTTTTCCCGCCATCCCGATGCCCGCAATCGGGTCCGGCCCGCCGCGCTGCATGATCTGGCCGCGAGCCAGGGCCAGCTGCTCGACGGGATTGCCACGGCGGTGCGCCCGGGCGGGCTGCTGATCTACTCGACCTGCTCGCTCGAGCGCGAGGAGAACGAATCCCAGGTGATCCGCTTCCTTGACCGTCACCCTGAGTTCAGCCGCGAACCTTCGACGGCAGTGCCGCCCGAGTTGCTCACCCCGGCCGGCGATCTCAGCCTGTTTCCGCCTCACCACGGCACCGATGGCGCCTATGCCGCCCGACTGCGGCGAGCCGCCTGATGCGTTTCCGCCGTCATACCGAGAGCGGATTGACCGCCGCGGGGCAGAGTTTCCTGGCCACGATGCGCGGCCGCCGCACGATCAAGCAGATTGGTATCCTGGTCGGCGCGTTCCTGGCCGGCTACCTGGTCACCGTATTCTTCATCTATCCAACTCCGCTTTTCTCGGCGGACAAGGCGGTGCCGAGGGTACTGGATGAAGACGGTGGCGAGGCTCGGACCAGGCTGGAAGCCCAGGGATTCAAGGGACGGATCGATGGTGAGGAGCCCCATCCGCGCACCCCCAAGGGCGCGGTGGTCTGGCAGGATCCGGCGCCGGGTACCACGCTGCCGGCCGGTACCACGGTGCACCTGACAACCAGCTCGGGCCCCGCGTCGGTACCGGTACCAGACGTCGTTGCATTCGACGCCTCGCTGGCGCGCCGGGTGTTGCTGGCCGCGGGCTTTGCCGTGGCGGGAATCGATTCAATTCCCGCCAGCAGCGATCCGGGCACTGTGGTGGCCACCCGCCCCTCCTCCGGCATCGTGCGCGACGCCGGCGCCGGGGTTGGCCTGGTGCTGTCGGGCGGCCCGGCCGAGATCAGTGTGCCGGACCTGTTCGGCATGACCAAGGAGCAGGCGATCGACCGACTCGACCAGACCGGCCTCACCTCGGTGGAAACCCAGAACCGGATGGTGACCAGTGGTCCCGCCGGGCGGGTAGTGGAGCAGCGCCCCGCTTCCGGCAACCTGGTCCGCCGCGGCACCCGAGTCACCCTCTTCCTCTCGAAGAAGCCATGAGCGCTCGCATCGCACCCAGCCTCCTCAGCGCCGATCTCGGACTGCTGCGGGCCCAGGCTGAGGCCGCCCTGGCCGGCGGCGCCGAGTGGCTGCATGTCGACGTGATGGACGGCCGATTCGTGCCGAACCTGACCTTCGGCGCGCCATTGCTCAAGGCGCTGCGCAAGTTCACCGACGCGCCGCTCGATGTGCACCTGATGGTCGAGGAGCCTGAGCGCTATATCGCCGAGTACGCCGACCTCGGCGCCACCGTCTTCACTTTTCATGCGGAAGCCACGGTCCACGTGCAGCGGCACCTGGCCACGGTCCGTGAACGCGGCATGAAGGCCGGGCTGGCACTGGTACCCTCCACTCCGGTCAGCGCCATCGAAGAGGTGGTCGATGACCTCGATCTGATGCTGCTGATGACGGTCAATCCCGGTTTCGGCGGCCAGGGATACATCCCCGCCTCCACCGACAAGATCAAGCGGGCGCGCGCGCTGCTCGGCGCGCGGAAATCCGCGGCGGCGCTCGAGGTCGATGGCGGCATCACGACCGCCACCATTCGGGCCGCCTGGCAGGCCGGGGCTGATACCTTCGTGGCCGGCACGGCGGTGTTCGGCACCAGCGATATCGGCGCGGCGATCCGCGCGCTCAAGCTTCAATGCACCGAGAAGGCGTAATGGCATCGAAACAGTGGCTGGCAGTGGGATGCGTAGCGGTGGGATTGGGCGTCGGAGCGTGGGCCCTGATCCATTTCAGCCCCGAGCAGGTCCGGGTCGAGGTCGGCGCCAGGGCGCCCGACTACCGGGTCTACGAACTTGGCAGCGGTGACACCATCTCACTGAGCGCCAAGTACAAGGGGTCGGTCACCCTGGTCAACATCTGGGCCACCTGGTGCGTTCCCTGCCGGGCGGAAATGCCCGCGATGCAGCGGGCCTACGATTCGCTCGAGTCCAAGGGGTTCCGGATTGCCGCGGTGAGCATCGACGTCCAGGGACCCGAAATGGTGCGCAAGTTTGCCGACGGGCTCAATCTCAAGTTTGACATCCTGCAGGACCAGCAGGGCGATATCCAGCAGGCCTACCAGACCACCGGGGTGCCGGAGAGCTTCCTGCTCAACCGCGAGGGGATCATCGTCAAGCGGGTGATCGGGGCCCACGAGTGGGACTCACCGGTCAACCGCGCCCTGATCGAACGGCTGATGGCGGAGCCGGCCCACTGAGGATGAGCCCCTGATGGCGTCCCGTCAGTGGATCACAGTCCCATGAGCGCCACCACTCGGATACTGGCGCTGGAAACCTCCTGCGATGAGACCTCAGCCGCGGTAGTGACCAGCCACGATGGTCATTCCCACCTGGACAGCATGGTCATCCTGTCGCAGGACATTCACCAGATCTTCGGCGGGGTGGTACCCGAGCTGGCCAGCCGAGCCCATCTCAAGACAATCGGCCCGGTGGTCGATCGGGCGCTGTCGGAGGCAGGTATCGAGCTGGAGCAGGTCGAGGCCATTGCCGTCACGGCCGGCCCAGGGCTGGTGGGAGCGCTCCTGGTGGGAGTGATGTACGGCAAGACGCTGGCGCACTCGCTCGGCATTCCGCTGCTGGGCGTGCACCACCTGGAGGGACATCTGTTTGCGGGCACCCTCGAGAATCCCGACTTTGCCCCGCCCTTCGTCGGATTGCTGGTGAGTGGTGGTCACACCATGCTGCTCGATGTTCCGGCCTGGGGTGAATACCGGCTGCTGGGCCAGACCCGTGACGATGCCGCCGGCGAGGCGTTCGACAAGGTCGGCACACTGCTCGGCCTGGGATATCCTGGTGGCCCCGCCATCGAAAAGCTGGCGGCCACGGGCCGAAGCGGCCGGTTCAATTTTCCCCGGCCGATGCTCAAGGAACTCAACCGGCCCGGTCCCGAGCGCTACAGCTTTTCATTCAGCGGGCTCAAGACTGCGGTGCTGCGGGCCGTCAAGGCCAGCCCCGATCTCGAGGCTGACCGCGCCGATCTGGCGCGGGGATTCCAGGATGCCGCCCTCGAAGTGCTGGTCGCCAAGACCGCCGACGCAGTCGAGGAGCTGGGCTATCCCACCGCCATGATCGGCGGCGGCGTGGCCTGCAATCGGGCGCTGGCCCATCAGCTGCGGGAGCGGTTGTCCGGCATCGCGAATGTGGTGGTGGCGTCCAATCGACTCAATACCGATAACGCCGGGATGATCGCGGCGGCGGGCGCCTGGCGCCTGGCCCGCGGCGAACGGAGCGGCTGGGACCTCGAGCCCCGGTCCGACCTGCCCTTCCCCGGACTCATTGCTTCTTCCCTGTACTCGGACCAGCCGGCATGACGATTTACCCTTTTGTCCTCCGTTTCGGGTGGTTCGAGATCACCGGCTACGGCATCATGATGATGGTCGGATTCCTCACCGGCGGCTGGCTGATCAGCCTGGAACTGCGCCGGCGGAGATTGAACGCCGACTACTCCAACGACATGATCCTGGCCGCGCTGATCGGCGGTGTCATCGGCGCCAAGCTCTGGTACGTGGCCAACTCCGGTGACACCCACGCGCTGTTCACCCGCGGCGGCCTGGTCTGGTACGGCGGCTTCGTCGGCGGTGCGCTGGCGGTGACCTTCAACAGCTGGCGGCTCCGGGTCCCGTTCTGGACTACGGCGGATCTGGCGGCCCCCGCCCTAGCCGCCGCGTATGGCCTGGGCCGGATCGGGTGCTTCATCGTTAACGACGACTATGGCCGTCCCACCACGCTGCCGTGGGCCGTCCGGTTCCCGCAGGGGCTGCCGCCCTCGACGGCCGCCAACATGCAGCACCTGTTCGGAATCCCGATTCCTCCCGGACTCGATCCCAACACGGTCCTGGCAGTGCACCCAACCCAGCTCTACGAAGCGACGCTGATGCTCGGCGTCTTTGCCCTGCTCTGGCGGCTCAGACTCACGGGCAAGCCGCTGGGATGGCTATTCTGTGTCTATCTGGTCTGCGCCGGGGCCGAGCGATTCCTGATCGAAATTGTGCGGGCCAAGGACGACCGTTACTTCGGGATCTTGACCCTGGCCCAGCTGGTCAGCATCGTGCTGATCGCGCTTGGCGTGTACGGCATTGCCGTGGCGCGGAAGCGGGCGCCCGAAGTGCCGGGGGATTATTTGAGCAAGGTGGAGGTGGTTGGGGCGTAGGCGC
>JBDTTF010000264.1:0-20560 GCA_039930765.1 Gemmatimonadota bacterium
CATCCCCAAGGGGGTGCGCTGCCCGATGGAGCTGTCGACCTACTTCCGGATCAACAGCGCCGACTCCGGGCAGTTCGAGCGGACCCTGATCATCGCCGATGAAGGCGCCAGCGTCAGCTACCTCGAGGGCTGCACGGCTCCCAAGCGGGACACCAACCAGCTGCATGCCGCGGTGGTCGAACTGGTGGCCCTCGAGGGCGCCACCATCAAGTACTCGACCGTGCAGAACTGGTATGCCGGAGATGAGAACGGCAAGGGCGGGATCTACAACTTCGTGACCAAGCGCGGCAAGTGCGCCGGGGCCCGGAGCAAGATCTCGTGGACCCAGGTCGAGACCGGCTCGGCCATTACCTGGAAGTATCCCAGCGTCATCCTGCAGGGGGATGATTCCATCGGGGAGTTCTACTCGGTGGCGGTGGTCAACGGCCGGCAGCAGGCCGACACCGGTACCAAGATGATTCATATCGGCAAGCGGACCCGCAGCACCATCGTGTCCAAGGGCATCTCGGCCGGCCGGGGCAACAACAGCTACCGCGGACTGGTCAAGGTCACCCCCAAGGCGGACGGGGCGCGCAACTACACCCAGTGCGATTCGATGCTGATCGGCAATCGCTGCGGGGCCCACACCTTTCCGTACATCGACGTGCAGAACCCGACCGCGTGGGTCGAGCATGAGGCCTCGACGTCGAAAATCGGTGAAGACCAGATTTTCTACCTCAAGCAGCGCGGACTCAATACCGAAAACGCCATTTCGATGATCGTGAACGGCTTCTGCAAGGAAGTGTTCAAGGAATTACCGATGGAGTTCGCGGTCGAAGCCCAGAAGCTGCTGGGCATCACGCTCGAGGGGAGCGTCGGGTAACAACCGCCATCAGCCCTCAGCCATAAGCCGAAAGCTTGTGGCTCCCGGCTGGCGGCTTCTGGCTTCTGGCTTCCAGCTTACGGCTCTCAAGGAGTTGGTCAGTGCTCGAAATACGAGGCCTCCACGCCCGCGCGGGCGACAAGGAAATTCTCCGCGGCATCGACCTCACGGTGAACGCCGGTGAGATCCATGCCATCATGGGTCCCAACGGGTCCGGCAAGAGTACGCTGGCCCAGGTGCTGGCCGGTCACCCCGCCTACGAGGTCACCGCCGGTGAGGTCAGCTACCTCGGCCAGGACCTGCTCGACATGGAGCCGGAAGCCCGCGCCCTGGCAGGGGTGTTCCTGGCCTTCCAGTATCCGGTCGAGATTCCCGGGGTGAGCAACGCCTACTTCCTGCGGGCCGCCTACAACGAGCAGCGCAAGGCGCGGGGAGAAGAAGAGGTCGATCCAATCGACTTCATCGAGCTGCTGGAGAGCAAGGCGCGGCTGGTCGAGTGGGGACCGGAAGTCCTGTCCCGGCCGGTCAATGCCGGCTTCTCGGGCGGGGAAAAGAAGCGCAACGAGATCCTGCAGATGGCCGTCCTCGAACCCAAGCTCGCCGTCCTCGACGAGACCGATTCCGGCCTCGACATCGACGCGCTGCGCATCGTGGCCGACGGGGTCAACAAGCTCCGCCGCCCGGACAATGCGGCCATCGTCGTGACCCACTATCAGCGGCTGCTCAACTACATCGTGCCGGACCGCGTCCACGTCCTGGCCGGTGGCAGGATCATCCGCTCCGGCGACAAGGCCCTGGCGCTCGAACTCGAGGCCCGCGGCTACGACTGGCTGCTGGAAGCGGCGGGAGCCGGAGTGTGACTGCGGTGACGATCAGACCGGCCCGGTCCACCAAGCCAGCCGTTGCCCCGGGTACCGGCTGGGCTGGACGGCTGCAGAGTGCCACGTCCGCGGGCCCGGTTGCGCTGCGGAGCCAGGCGGCCGCTCGATTCGAGTCACTGGGATTTCCCGGAACCCGGGATGAAGACTGGCGGTTTACTCCACTCACGCCGATCACCCAGCGGGCCTGGTCCCGGCCAGCCGAGTGCAAACTGCCCGGCATTGCGGAAGTCGACGCGCTGGCCATGGGAAATCCAGACTGGCACCGCCTGGTGTTCGTGAACGGCCGGCTTGAAGCCGGCTTGTCCCGGGTCGGGCCGCTGCCGCGCGGGGTCCGGCTGGGCAGTCTGCGCCGAGCGTTGGCGGTCGACGCGGGACCGCTGTCCCGGTTCCACGGTCAGGCGGCCGGGTTCGAACAGCACGCCCTGACGGCGCTCAACACCGCGCTGTTTGAAGATGGCGCCTGTCTGTTCGTCGGCGCCGGACTCGAGCTCACTATGCCAGTCGAGCTGCTGTTCCTGACCCACCCGGGGGCGGCGCCCGCCTCCAACCACCCGCGCAACCTGATCGTCCTCGGGCCGAATGCCCGGGCCACGGTCATGGAAACCTACCGGTCCCTCGGCGACGGGCCGCACTTCACCAACCCGGTGACGGAGGCGGTGGTCCAGCGGGGCGCGCACCTGAGTCACCTCAAGGTCGGCCTCGAAAATCAGCAGGCGGTGCACGTCGGCCGGTTTGTGGGCAGCCACGAGCAGGCCAGCCGGCTGACCTCGCTGGCCGTGAGTCTGGGCGCGGCATTGCACCGCAACGATCTCGATGTCGAGATGCACGGCACCGGCTGTGAAGTGACCCTCAACGGCCTGTACATGGGCCAGGGCGAGCAGCTGCTGGACAACCACACCTCGATCCGTCACAGCCACGAGTCCTGCGCCAGCCGCGAGCTGTACGTCGGGGTGCTCGACGACAACTCGCACGGCGTGTTCAACGGCAAGGTGTACGTCACCCCCGAGGCCCAGAAGACCGACGGGAAGCAGACCAATCGCAATCTGCTGCTGTCGGACCGGGCCCGGATCGACACCAAGCCGCAGCTCGAAATCTTTGCCGACGACGTGAAGTGCACCCACGGTGCCACCGTCGGCCGGCTGGATGAGATGGGCATCTTCTATCTGCAGACTCGTGGCATTGCCGGCCCGCTGGCACGCCGGCTGCTAACCTTCGCGTTTGCGGCCGAGGTCCTGAAAGACCTGCCCTTCCCGGCTGTCCGCCAGCGGATCGAGGCACTGGTCCTGGCCCGCCTCGACGGCCGCACGGGAAAGTGAATTCGATGACGGCCCCGGCAATCGTGCCCGCGGCTCCGCCGCGCAGTGGACGGTTCGATGTCGAACAGGTTCGCCGGGACTTCCCCGCCCTGGATCAGCTGGTCAACGGCCATCCGCTGGTCTACCTCGACAGCGGAGCGACGGCCCAGAAACCACTGGCGGTCATCGAGGCGCTCACCGGTTTCCTGACCGGGGACAACGCCAATGTGCATCGTGGCGTCCATACCCTCAGCCAGCGGGCCACCGAGCTGTACGACCGGGCCCGTGAGCGGACCCGCCGTTTCCTCGGGGCAGCCGAGGCCGACGAGATCATCTTCACCGCCGGCACCACGGCCGCCATCAATCTCGTGGCCCAGAGCTGGGGCCGGCGCTTTCTGTCCCCGGGCGATGAGATCCTGCTCACCGAGCTCGAGCACCATTCGAACATCGTGCCCTGGCAGCTGATCCGGGACTTCACCGGCGCCGTGATCAAGGTCATCCCGATCACCGATGCCGGCGATCTCGATCTCGCGTCCCTCGACCGGCTGCTCTCCAGGCGGACCCGCCTGGTTGCCCTGACCCACGTCTCAAACGTCCTCGGCACGGTCAACTCAATCCGCCAGATCGCCGACCGCGCCCATGCCGTGGGCGCCTGGGTGCTGGTGGATGGAGCGCAGTCCGTCCCTCACCTGCCAATCGATGTGCAGGCGCTGGGCGCCGACTTCTTCATTTTCTCGGGGCACAAGCTGTACGGTCCGACCGGCATCGGCGTGCTGTATGGCCGCCGGGAGCTGCTCGACCGGATGCCGCCGTGGCAGGGTGGCGGCGGGATGATAGGAAGGGTGAGCTTTCAGGAGACCACCTTTGCGCCGGTGCCCAACCGGTTCGAGGCCGGTACTCCGCCGATTGCCGAGGCCATCGGACTGGCCGCTGCCATGGATTATCTCGAATCCATCCCGTCGGCGGATCGCATCGGCCACGAAGCCTCGTTACTCCGGTATGCCGAACGCCGGCTGGCCGAGGTACCGGGAGTCCGGGTGCTGGGTCGACCGGTTGAGCGAGTCGGGGTGGTGTCGTTCAACGTTGATGACACGCATCCGCACGATGTCGGCACCATCCTGGACCACGAGGGGATAGCGGTCAGGACCGGTCACCACTGTGCCCAGCCGCTGATGCATCGGCTGGGAGTGCCATCGACCGTCCGTGCATCCTTCGGCGTCTACAACAGAGTCGCGGACGTGGACGCCCTGGTTGAAGGGCTGGGCAAGGTCCGCCAGGTCATGGGCTGATGAGCGAAATCACCGAGCTGTACCAGAACCTGATCCTCGATCACAACCGATCGCCCAGGAATTACCGGGTGATGGAACAGCCGGATCGCGCCGCCGAGGGGTACAATCCGAGTTGTGGGGATCAATTGACCCTGTGGCTCAAGCTGGACGGAGACCTGATCACCGATGCCAGCTTCCAGGGCAACGGCTGCGCGATTTCCCGGGCCTCGGCATCGCTGATGACATCGTCGATCAAGGGCCGGACCCGGTCGGAGGCCGCCGCGATGCTGGAGGGATTCCAGCAGATGATCACTGGACAGGTCGCGCCCGAAGGCGCGGCACTGCCGGCCAAGCTCAGCGCCTTTGCCGGGGTGGCCGAACACCCCTCGCGGGTCAAGTGCGCCGGGCTGGCCTGGCACGCGTTGAAGAATGCCCTGAAGGACTAGAGCGGAGAGTGTAGAGCGGTGAGGGCTGTTGTCCCCTCGTCACTCTCCACTCCCGGGTTCACCATTTGAAACTGTACTACCACCAGAAGGGGAGTTCACATGCCGTACGATCCGCGGATGGTTCAGCCAATGCGTGAAGAGATGGTCAAGATGGGTGCTCGCGAGCTCACCTCCGTCGCCGACGTTGATGCCACCTTTGGCGACCCGAAGGGCACCATGCTGGTGTTCGTCAACTCGGTCTGTGGCTGTGCCGCCGGCAATGCCCGGCCGGCGCTGTCGTACGCCCTGGCCCACGGCACCCGGCCCGATCAGGTCGTCACCGTGTTCGCCGGCCAGGACCTCGAGGCCACGGCCCGGGCCCGCCAGTTCTTTGCCGACTACCAGCCCAGTTCTCCATCCATCGCACTGTTCAAGGATGGCGAGGTGGTGCACTTCGTCCACCGCCACCAGATCGAGGGCAAGACGCCACAGTCGGTGGCCGAGAGTCTCACCGCCGCCTTTGATCAGCATTGCGCCACCACCAAGGTCGCGTGACCGGCCACGTCTTCCACCCGGGCCACTCAGCGCTGCACGGCACGACCGTGGTGCTCGATACCCGGAAGGGCATGACCTACGTGGGACGCTTCCACGAGGAAACCGCCGGCGGGATGCTGCTGCATGATGCCGCCGGATTCGACTCGGCCAGTGGTAACAGCCGTGACGATTTTCTCAGGAAGACGGCCAAGTTCGGGGTCCGGATCGACCACAAGCACATCATGGTGCCGACCGAAGAGGTCGCCAGCCTGGTCCCTTTTAACGAGATGAAAATCTGACCAAGGCTACGGAGGATTCTCGCGGGCGGCGGATGGGCACTGCTCCCGTCTGGCCGCCCACGTTTCGTTCTGGAAACCCGGTCGAGACGCCCGCCGTACAGAGCGCCGCGGCACCCTTGACCCCCGTACCTACCACGGAGAACAGATGACGCAGCCTGCGGTGCGGCTGGAGCATGTCACCAAGCGGTTTGCCGGCCATACGGCCGTCAACGATCTGAATCTCGAGGTCTACCCCGGCGGCATCTTCGGGCTGCTTGGCCCTAACGGCGCCGGCAAGAGCACCTCGATCCGGATGATGATGAACATCCTGACGCCGGATGAAGGGACCATCACGCTCTTCGGGGTACCGGGCACCGGACGGGAGCTGGCTCACCGGGTGGGCTACCTGCCGGAAGAACGGGGACTCTACAAGAAGATGAAGGTGCTCGACCATCTCATCTTCTTCGGGGAAATCCGCAATCTCTCGCGAGCCGACGCCAGAAAGCGGGCCACGGCCTGGCTGGAACGACTGGGGCTCAACGACTGGACCATGCGGAAGGTCGAGGACCTGTCCAAGGGAATGCAGCAGAAGGTCCAGTTCATCGGCGCCCTGATCCATGAACCGGAGCTGGTCATCCTTGATGAGCCGTTCAGTGGGCTCGATCCGGTCAATGCCCAGGTCATGAAGGATGTGGTGGTCGAGATTGCCCGGAGCGGTCGGACCGTGCTTTTCTCGACCCACCAGATGGAGCAGGCCGAGAAGATGTGTGACCGGGTGGCCATCATTGCCCGGGGAGAAAAGGTGCTGGACGGATTGCTGAGCGAGATCAAGGCCTCGAGCGGCAAACGCAATGTGGCACTGGCGTTCCATCGTGACGCCGCCAATGCGCATCCGGTCCTGGCGGATCGCAAGCTGGTGGTCCGGGTCGATGACTATGGCGCCTCGGCCGAGGCCGAGCTGGCCCCCGGCGCGGCCTCCGATGACCTGCTCCGCGCCCTGGTGGCCAGCGGAGCCGGCATTTCCCGGTTCGAGGTCGTCGAGCCGTCACTGCAGTCCATCTTCATTGCCAGGGTTGGGGCGGAAGCCGCTCGTCCGCTCGCCATGGAGGACGCCCATGCGTAAGGTCTTCGCGGTCATCCGCCGGGAGTTCGTCGAGCGAGTCCGGACTCGCGCCTTTGTAATCAGCACGATCCTCGGGCCGGTATTCATGGGGGTCCTGATTTTTCTGCCGGCGCTGCTGGCGGGACGATCAACGACTGCCCGCAACATCATCGTGGTGGACGCGGCCACTGGGGAATTCGGCAATCGCGTCGTGGCGGCACTGTCGGACACCAGGTTCGGCAACAAAGGCGGTGCGCAGCCCCGCTTCCATATCGAACGGATCGTGGCACTTGACCGGGCCAAGGCGGTGACCGACTCGCTGACCACATTGATCGGCCGGTCGCGCGGACCCCAGGGAGGCCCCGATGGCTTCCTGGTGCTCACCGACAGCGCCCTTGCGACGGGTCAGATCGACTACTTCGGCAGCAACGTGGGCTCGATTGCCGACATGTCGGCGCTCGAGGGAACCCTCCGGCCGGTGGTGCAGACCGAGCGGCTGATGCGCGAGCATGTGGACACCAGCGTCGTCCGGCGCGCCACCGCCAAGATTGACCTCAATACCTCGAAGGTTACCGAGGGCAAGCTGACTGGCGAGAGTGGCACCTCGTCGTTCATCCTGGCCTACGTGATGACGTTCATCCTGTACATCTCCCTGCTGCTGTACGGCATCCAGGTCATGAGCTCGGTGCTGGAGGAAAAGACCAGCCGGATCATGGAAATCCTCTCCTCCAGCCTGACGCCGTTCGAGCTGATGCTCGGCAAGGTCATAGGCGTGGGCTCGGTGGGGTTGTTCCAGCTCAGCATCTGGGCGGGCGCTTCACTGTACCTCACCGCCAATCTGGTTCCGATCCTCAAGGTCTTCGGCCAGTCACCGGACTCGGCGGCCAACATTTCAATTCCGGCCATCAGCCCTGCCCTGCTGGCGGTATTCCTGGGTTTCTTCCTGCTGGGGTTCTTCCTGTATGCCGCGCTCTATGCTGCAGTCGGGTCGATGTGCAGCACCCAGCAGGACACCCAGCAGGCCCAGCAGCCGGTCATGATCGGAATTGTCTCTGGCTTCCTCTGCATGTTTCCGGTCCTGAACGACCCCAATGGACCGCTGGCGCGGACCCTGAGCCTCATTCCGTTTGTGGCCCCGTTCGTTACGCCGCTGCGATACTCGATCGCGCCGCTGCCGCCGAGCCAGCTGTTGCTCTCGATCGCCAGCACGCTGGCGGGCGTGATCATCATCGTCTGGATCGCCTCGAGGATCTATCGGGTTGGGATCCTGGCCTACGGCAAGCGTCCGACCATCAAGGAGCTGTGGGGCTGGATCCGGACGGCATAAATCAGGGAACCGAAACAGGGATGATTGCGGCGTGCTCCTTGGCGTGGCTGGAGCACACCGCACCTGGCGGAGGCGGGCTACCGAGCTAATAGCCCTGCACCACTTCCAAAAGCGCGTCGACCGATCCGGATTGGGCCGTGGCCGCACCAATCCAAGTTCAGCCGCCCTTTTCTGCGGCCCTGCCATCCCAGAGTAGATTCCGCAACATGGACCAGTACGACGTCATCGTCATCGGTGGTGGGCACGCCGGCGCGGAAGCGGCCGCTCTCTCGGCCCGCTCCGGCGTGCGAACGCTCCTGGTGACGCAGCAGCTCGAGTCGATCGGGCAGATGTCGTGCAATCCGGCGATCGGTGGCATTGCCAAGGGGACGGTGGCGCGGGAGGTCGATGCGCTCGGCGGCATCATGGGCCGGGCTACCGACCAGGCGTCAATCCAGTTCCGGATGCTCAACCGATCCAAGGGCCCGGCGGTCTGGTCGCCGAGGGCACAGTGCGATCGCGCGCTCTACCGACGAGCGGTTCGGTCGCTGCTGGAGCGGCAGCCGGGTCTCGAGTTTCTCCAGGCCACCGTTTCTGGGCTGAAGTGGAATGGATCTCGGGTCGCAGGGATCGTCCTCCAGGATGGCAGCGTGATTCCTTCCCGCGCGGTGATACTGACAGCCGGTACCTTTCTCTGCGGTCGGATTCATGTTGGCACTGACACCAGTATCGCAGCTGGCAGGGCCGGGGAGCCTCCATCAATTGAACTCTCGCAAGTCATTCAGTCGCATGGACTTACAGCGAAACGATTTAAGACAGGTACCCCGCCAAGAATTGATGGGCGTTCAGCGGAGTTGCACAGACTCACCCGTCAGGATGGCGAGGGCCCGTCCCGCTTCTCATTCTACGAGAGAGCGTCTCCCCTCCAGCAACTACCATGTTACTTGACCTACGCTGGTTCGGCAGTCAAGGAAATCATCCAGCGCCACCTGCTGGAATCGGCGCTCTACGGTGGGGCCATTAGTGGCCGAGGTCCTCGGTATTGCCCTTCCGTCGAGGACAAGATCGTCAAGTTCCCCGACGCTGAGCGTCACCAGGTATTCCTTGAGCCGGAGGGGCTCGACACTTCAGAGATGTATGTCAACGGGCTCTCGACCTCGTTGCCCCGGTCGGTTCAGCTCGAGTTGCTCCGCCAGGTTCCCGGACTCGAGCGGGTACACATGACCCGCCCTGGATACGCCATTGAGTATGACTACTTCCCCCCAACTCAGTTGGACCACAGCCTACAGGTAAAGGACATCCCTGGACTGTTCATGGCTGGCCAAGTGAATGGAACCACGGGCTATGAGGAGGCTGCCGGCCAAGGGGCGGTTGCGGGAATCAACGCGGCACTCAGTGTGAACGGGGTCGAAACAGTCCAATTCCGCCGCGACGAGGCCTTTTTGGGTGTGCTGGTTGACGACCTGGTTACGAGAGGTGTGGACGAGCCGTACCGTCTGTTCACCTCCCGGGCCGAGTACCGGCTGCTCCTCAGACAGGACAACGCATTGCGAAGACTGTTGCCCAAGGCTGAGGGGCTGGGATTGCTGACCGAATCAGAGCTGAGATTGGCGCACGTGAGGCTCGAGCAAGAGGAGCGAGTGATGGAGGTCGGACGAGAAGTTGCCATCAGTCGAGAGGTGGCAAACCCAATCCTGTGTGCGGCAGGCGGCAATAAGATCGCGGAACCGACCCGCGCGAATGTTCTGGCCAAACGCCCGGGAGTTTCTCTGGCGGCGCTTTTATCAGGAGGGGGCATTTCGGTGGATCCTGAGATGGCTGCCTGGGCAGACATCGAATTCAAGTATGAGGGTTACCTGGCTCGCGAGCGGGAAAGTGCCGAGCGCTTGGCGGAGCTGGATGAATTCGAGATCCCGAGCGAACTGCCTTATGCAGAGATCACGGCTCTCTCATTCGAAGCCAGGGAAAAACTGGCACTCATCAGGCCGCTCACCCTTGGACAGGCGGGTCGAGTTCCTGGCGTCTCCCCCAGCGATTTGCAAAGCTTGGTTACATCGGTGCTCAGGCGCCGGCACTAGCCAACCGTTTCACGTGGAACGCATCACGCTCGCCCTTTATCCGCCCGCAACGACGCTCGAATTCCCTCCGTTTCACGTGAAACTCCAATTCTGACAATTGCGCGCGCGGTGGCTTGGCGTATATTGCCATTGCATTCGGACCATTAAATCGTCAGCAATACCGACGTAAAACATTACCACATAAAGACATACAAAGTAATGCCGAGAATCGTGGCTATTGCGAATCAGAAGGGCGGGGTCGGCAAGACGACGACCGCAGTGAATCTCGCTGCGTCGCTCGCGATTGCCGAGCGCAAGACTCTTCTGGTCGATGCCGATCCTCAGGGCAACGCTACCAGCGGTGTCGGGGTGAATCGGTCGCAGCTGCGGTACTCCTTGTATGACGCGATGATCGACGGCCGGCCAATCGAGGAGGTCCGGGTGGTGAGTCCCGGCGGGCTTCCCTACCTCGATATTGTTCCTGCCACCCAGGACCTGGTCGGGGCCGAGATCGAGCTGGTCGACCATCCTGGTCGCGAGAGTGCTCTGCGCCGTGCTTTTGAGCCGATCCGCAATTCCTACGAATTCGTGATCATCGATTGCCCCCCATCGCTGGGACTGATCACGCTGAACGTGCTGACCGCCGCAGATGGCGTGCTGATTCCCATTCAATGCGAGTACTACGCGCTGGAAGGGATTTCGCAGCTGCTCAACACCATCAACCTGGTGCAGCAGAATTTCAATCCGTCATTGGCCATCGACGGCGTGCTGCTCACGATGTATGACTCGCGAGTGAACCTGTCCCGGCAGGTCGCGGCTGACGCCAAGGAGTACTTCGGCCCCAAGGTCTACGGCACCGCGGTGCCGCGGAACATCCGGCTGGCCGAAGCGCCGAGCTTCGGCAAGCCAGTCCTGCTGTACGACGTCCAGTCGATTGGCGCCAAGAGCTATCTGAGCGTGGCACAGGAATTCATCCGGCGGTCCGAGGCACTGGCCGCCACGGAAGACAGCACCGCGGCCCTGCGCCGGGAGGCGGCCCGATGAACGAGAGCCGCCGGCTCGGTCGCGGCCTCGAGGCCCTGCTCGGCCCGACCGCGCGGGGTGATGGGGTCGAGAAGGCCGGAACGCCTCAGGAGTTGCCGGTCAGCTCCATCCGGCCCAATCCATTCCAGCCGCGCACCCACTTTGACGAAACAGAACTGAAGGAGCTGGCGGCTTCGATCGAAGCATCAGGATTGCTCCAACCGGTGGTGGTCCGCCCCCGCGGCGGGACCTATGAGCTGATCGCGGGAGAGCGGCGATGGCGCGCAGTCCAGCGCCTGGGCTGGGAAAAGATTCCGGCCATCATCCGTGAGGCCGACGACCGGACGGCCCTGACCCTGGCGCTGATCGAGAATCTGCAGCGCGACGACCTGTCCCCGATGGAAGAGGCCCGCAGCTACCAGCGGTTGATGGATGAGTTCCAGGTGTCACAGTCGGAGGTGGCCCGGGTGGTGGGACGCGACCGATCCACCGTGGCCAATGCCCTGCGACTGTTCAAACTGCCCGAAGCGGTCCGGTCCATGGTCGACGATGGCCAGCTCTCCGAAGGCCACGCTCGCGCCCTGCTCGGAATGACCGACCCGGCCGCGCTATTGACCCTGGCGCGGGAGGTGGTGGCCGGGGGCTGGTCGGTGCGGGAAACCGAGGCCCGGGTCCGGGGTGATCGAGGCACACCAAAGTCACGTGGGGCGAGAGCCGCCACGAAGAGCGCGCTGCCCGCCTCCAAGCGGGTGGAAGATGCGCTCCGCAAACACCTGGGCACCGACGTCAAGATTGCGTTGCGGCGGCGCGGCCGGGGCAATCTCACGGTGAGCTTCTACTCCAACGATGATCTGGCCCGGCTGCTCGAACTGATACTCGGTCGTCCGTTCGAAGGATGAACGGACCGAAACGCGCCGTCACGATCATGATCCATCGTGATGGCGATCTCCAGTCCCGGACCCTCCGGCTGCCGATCTGGGCGTTGCGTTTGGCCCTGTTTTCCGGCATCGCGCTGCTCATCGTCATTCTGCTCGCCGCAGCGCTCTACGTCCCGGTTGCCGCCGCCGCCGGCAGCGTCCCCTTCCTGCGCAGCGAGATCCGCCGTCTTCAGCAGGACAACTCCAAGATCCGTGAATTGACCGCGGCCCTCGACTCGGCCGAGTCGCGCTACGGCCAGCTGCGGCACATGATGGGGGGCGACTTGATGCGGGAGCCCAGCGCGATCGGATCGCCGCTTCCGCTGGCGCCACCAATCCTGGCTCGGCCTGCCGGAACCAGCGGGCGGTACGAGGTCGGGGCCTCCCTGCCCCGCCACTGGCCACTGGAGGAGTCCGGGTATCTGACCCGGGGCCAGATCGGCACCGGAACGGTCGACGAGCCCCATCCCGGCATTGATATCGCAGTACCAACCGGTGCGCTGGTGCGGGCGGCGGGTGGCGGGGTGGTGCTCCAGGCCGGGCCCGATCCAGAATACGGCAGTTACATCGTTTTGCAGCATCCGGGCGGGTACCAGAGCGTCTATGGGCACTTGTCCCGCATTCTGGTCCAGGCAGACGATACCGTACCTGCAGGCCGTGTCATCGGATTGTCCGGCAATAGCGGCCGATCCAGCGCACCTCACTTGCATTTTGAGATTCGCCGGGACCAGAAGAGCCTGGACCCGCTCACTCTCGTCAAGGAAGGCAGCTGACCGATGGGCATCCTTTCCGCCTCTCCCAATCCGAAGACCGCCACGACCGAGCCGACTCCTCGCCGCGGAGACACCCCCCAGTTGACCATAATTGCCCAGGGCACCGAAATTTCAGGCGACGTCAACGTCGCCGGAGTCATCAAGGTCGAGGGCAAGATCGAAGGTTCGATCAAGTCCGCGGCCCAGGTGCTGGTGTCCAAGGGGGGCCTGGTTCAGGGCGACATCAATACACGCGAAGCCGTCATCGGCGGTCAGGTCCGCGGTACGGTCAACGCCGAAGAGCGGGTTGAGGTCCAGGCCACTGCGCTGATCGAAGGCGATATCGTGACCCGCAGGATTCAGATCGCCGAAGGCGGTCAGGTGAATGGGTCGATTTCGATGGGCGTTGGTTCTGGAGACGTTGTGAATGCGACTACTATTAAGCCCGATAGGACTGCGAATATTTCTGGCTAGTTGATGGCCTGCAAATCATTCTGATTCACAAACTTCCCACAATAGTTGAAAAGTGGGGCTCCGCTGTGGAAAGCCTGCCGTTGATACCGGAAGGATGCGGACGATGATGGCTACGGCGTCCTGGAGACAGAAGCTACTATCAGCACTGTCCACTCAGTGTCTTGTCATTGTAACGACATTGATCTTAGCGTGCTCCGCCACCAAGCGACCGGCACATGGTTTCCGGGTGGCCCTGGTTACCCCCGGATCGATCTCCGATGCCGCATGGAACTCGGGGGCCTTCACTGGCCTCCAACAGATTCGGGATTCGCTGGGGGCCCAGATCAGCCAGATCGAGGCCCACACTCCGGCGGAGCAGGAAGAAGCGCTGCGGACCTACGCTGCCCAGGGGTACGACCTCGTGTTCGGGCACGGGTTCGAATTCCAGGGACCCGGCGAGCGGGTGGCGGCCCAGTACCCCAAAACCACCTTCATCATCACCTCAGGCGAACGGGTGCAGGGCCGAGTGGCGCCACTGGTGTTTCACCTGTCCGAAGCGAGCTACCTGGCCGGGATGGTGGCTGGAGGATTATCGAAGACGGGAACGATCGGCTTCGTTGGCGGTATCGAATTGCCGCCGATCAAGGAAGCACAGAACGCATGGGAAGCAGGTGCCCGGGCGATCAACCCGAAGATCGTGTCCCGGGCGACCTACCTGAACAGCTTCGACGACATCGCGGCCGGGCGGGAAGCAACGTTGGCGCTGATCCGGGTGGGGGCAGACATGCTCCACCACAACGCCGACGCCGCAGCCCTTGGACTGTTCCAGGCGGTCAAGCAATCGGCCAACGCCTACGCCTTCGGATCAAATCTCGATCAGACCGCACTGGCACCGGACCGCGTGATGGGAAGTGCGATCATCGATCTGCCCCGCGCCTTCCTGGCCGTCGCACGGGAAGTGAAATCGGGAACCTTCATCCCGCATGTCGAGGTATTCGGGCTCAAGAGCGGCGTCATCCGCTACGAAACGAATCCCGCGCTGGCTGGCCGAATCCCCGCTGCCCTGCAAGCCAGGGTCAGCGCCGCCAGGGATTCGATCGAGTCCGCCGATCACTCGCCGACCCCGTGACCAGCGTCGCGCTCGGCACCCTGGTCACCTATCTCAACGAACTGCTGCGGGTTGGGGAGATTCCGGATGACCCGGCAGCACTGAATGGACTACAGGTCGAATGCCGCGGGCCGATCACCCGAATCATCGCGGCGGTCGATGCATCCCAGGCCACCATCGACGGCGTGCTGGCGGACAACCCAGCGGCGGAAGGCAGTAGCCTGATCCTGGTGCACCACGGCCTGTTCTGGGACGGAAACCAGCCGCTGACCGGGCGGCGATACCGCCGGCTCTCGGCCCTGATTGCCGGCGACACCGCGCTTTACTCCGCCCACATCCCGCTGGATATCCATCCTGAGCTGGGCAACAACATCCTCTTGGCCCGGGCACTGGATCTCGAGGTCGACGGGTGGTTCGGCGGCTACAAAGGGATCAACATTGGCGTGCGGGGCAGGCTCCGTTCGCCGTTACCGCGCGAGCGGCTTGTCGCCCGCCTTGCCGGAATCCTCGGTATCGCCATCTCCGAGATCACCGCGATACCGGGTGGAACGTCCACCTGTCACCAGATCGGCATCATCACCGGCGCGGCCAGCCGCCAGCTGTCCGAGGCGGCGGCCCTCGGCCTGGATACATTCATTACCGGCGAAGGACCGCACCACAGTTATTTCGATTCGATGGAGGGCGGCATCAACCTGATCTACGGCGGGCACTATGCGACCGAAAAATCCGGCGTGGAGGCGCTGGCCCGCCACCTTGGCCAGCGATTCGGGTTACCCTGGAGCTTTCACGATCATCCCACTGGCTTCTAGCGCGTGACCGCGCTGCTCGAACTGGCTGCCATTTCCCGGCGATTCGGCGCCGTGCAAGCACTGCACGACGCCGCTTTCGTTCTACAACCCGGTCAACTCCACGCCCTGCTGGGCGAAAACGGGGCGGGGAAATCGACGCTGATGCGGATCGTCAATGGCATGATCCGGCCTGACCGCGGCAGTTTCCTGGTCCACGGACAACCGGTGGCCCCTGCCTCGCCCCGGGAAGCCAGGGCACTCGGTATCGGAATGGTTCATCAGCATTTCAGTGCGGTACCGGCATTCACGGTCGGGCAGAATATCGCGCTGGCCGCCGGATGGTCGCCGGCGCCGAATGACTTGCGCACACGGCTCCGGGCGCTGATGACCCGGGTGGGATTCGAGCTGGACCCTGGGCAGCGGTCGGACTCCCTGACGGTCGCCCAGCGGCAAGCGCTGGAAATCCTCATGGCACTGGCCGGCGAAGCACGGGTGCTGCTGCTCGATGAACCCACCGGGGTGCTCGCCGCGGCCGACGCCGACCGGGTCCTCACCGTGGTGCGGGAGTTCACCAGGCAGGGCGGGGGAGCGGTACTGATCACGCACAAGCTGGAAGAGGCCCTGCGGCATGCGGATCAGATCACGGTACTCCGCCGCGGCGAAGTATCGCTGCACGGACCGGCAGCCGAACTGACCGCCGCCAAGCTTGAGCACGCCATGCTCGGTGATGCGCCACCGGCAGCCAGCCCACTCCGGCGGACGGTGGCGGGCCCGATCGTGGCGCACTGCAGCAACCTCATCGTGCCGGCTGAGGCTGGTGGAACCGGACTCCGGGGCGTCACTCTCGAAATGCGGGGCGGGGAAATCGTGGGAGTGGCCGCCGTCGAGGACAACGGTGAGCGGGAATTGCTGCGCACGCTGGGAGGGCTCTTGAGTCCCGCCTCGGGTTTCTGTGAGGTGCTGACCAGTCGTACCCTCATTCCGGAGGACCGCACCACCGAAGCACTGATCCCGAGTTTCAGCCTGACCGAGAATCGCCTGCTGGCGGGGGGCGCCCAGTCGGGCAGCGCATCAACCTGGATCAACTGGGATCGGGAACGGCTGGCCACCGAAGCACTCATCGCGGCCAACGGCGTGGTGGCGGCGGGCGCAAATGCCACTGCTGAGGAACTGAGTGGCGGGAACCAACAACGATTCGTGATTGCCCGGCAGCTGGAATCGGCGCCCGGCCTCATCGTGGCCGAGAATCCCAGCCGGGGGCTCGACTTCAAGGCGGCGGCCGATGTGTTCGACCGGCTCCGGAACGCGGCAGGCGCGGGGGCAGCGGTGATTTTCCATTCGGTTGATCTGGATGAAGTGCTGGCCAATGCCGACCGTGTTGTGGTGCTGCACCAGGGTCAACTCGCGGCACCGGCCGCGGGAGCTGATCGGGACGAGATCGGGCGATTGATGCTGGCCGGAAGCGCCGGGCCCTCCGCGTGAACCTCAGCCGATCGATCAGGCAGGCGGCGCGAGGGGGCGGGCTGCCAGTCGTGGCCGTGCTGGTCGGCCTGGTGATCCTGGCAATGGGGCTCGAGGCCGCAGGATATTCGGCGGCCGATGGACTCGGGGCGCTGTGGCGCGGTTCGTTCGGATCGTGGTATGCCATCTCGTCGGCCACACTGCCGCGGGCCGTGCCGCTGCTGTTCATTGGTGCGGGGCTGACCCTGGCCTTCCGGGCCGGGGCGTTCAATATCGGAGCGGAGGGACAGTTCTACGCCGGGGCCATCGCGGCGACATGGATCGGCCTCCACGTCGGTGGCTGGCCCGCTCCGCTGGCGCTGATCGTGGTCGGCGCCGGTGCCCTGCTGGCTGGTGCCGCGTGGTGCGTGATTCCAACCATCCTCCGAGTCCGGTTCGGGGTGCTCGAAGTCATCAGTACGCTGCTGTTGAATTTTGTGGCTACTGCCCTGGTCAGCTTCATGGTGACGGGACCGCTGCAGGAAAGCCGCCGAGTCTACCCCCAGAGTGATCCGATCGCCGCAGCGGCCCGGCTGCCCCTGCTTCCCGGGACTCGACTCCACCTCGGATTGCCGATCGCGGTCGTGGTCTGCATGGCGCTGTGGCTGCTCTACACTCGAACCCGTTGGGGATTTCGGCTCCGGGCGCTGGGCGCGGGGCCTCGGGCGGCGATGATCACCGGTCGGGTGCCGGCCGGGCGGTATTTGGCCGTTGCATTGCTGGGCTCAGCCGCGCTGGCGGGACTGGCGGGCGGGATCGAGATCAGCGGAGTGTCCTACGCGCTGTTCCAGAATCTCTCGCCGGGCTACGGTTTCACCGCCATCGCCGCGGCGCTGCTGGCGCGGCTCAATCCGATCGGGCTGCTGGCCACCTCGCTGCTCTTCGCCGCTCTGGAGGCGGGGGCCGGCGCCATGCAACGCGATGCTGGCATCCCGTCGGTAGTGGTCTCGGTCGTGGAGGCGGTGATTCTCATAGTTGTCGTCGTCGCGGATCGATGGCGGGGTCCGGGGGCCGGGGGGTCGAACCAGTGACCGATTTCATCAGCCTGTCATCCGGATTTGCGGAAGCATCGGTACGAGTCGCCACCCCACTGGCGCTCGCGGCACTCGGCGAGGCACTGGCCGAACGAAGCGGGGTCATCAATCTCGGCATTGAGGGTTCGATGCTGAGTGGTGCGCTGGCGGCGGCGCTGGCAGGTGGCGCCTGGGGCCCCGAATGGGGACTGCTGACCGGGGCGCTGGCCGGAATGGCTCTGGCCGCGGTGTTTGCGGCAGTGGCCATCGGGGCTCGTGCCAACCAGATCATTGCCGGGACTGCCGTGTCCTTGCTCGGCGCCGGACTGACTGGCGCGGTATACCGCCGGATATTTGGCAGTGCGGGCGCGGCCTTGAGCATTCCGACGCTGCCACCACTGTCGATACCCGGGCTCGATCGGATACCGGTAGTGGGGCAGGCCCTGTTCGGGCAGGCGCTGCCGACCTACCTGGTCTACCTCAGTGCGGCTGTGATCTGGTACATCCTGGCCAGGACTCGCTGGGGGCTCGGGCTCTCGGCCGCTGGTGAATCACCGGAGGCGGCACGGGCGCACGGGATTCCGGTCCGCCGAGTGCGCACGATCGCGGTGGTCAGCGGGGGCGCGCTGGCGGGGCTGGGAGGGGCCACATTGGTGCTGGCGCAGGTTGGCACCTTTGCCGAGCAGATGACGGCGGGTCGGGGGTTCATCGCGATCGCGATCGTGGTACTGGGCGGGTGGCGTCCGTGGCGGGTGGCGCTGGCGGCGCTGCTGTTCGGTGCGGCGGCGGCGCTCCAGTTCCTGTTCCAGGCGCTGGGCACCGCGGTGCCGTACCAGTTCTTCCTGATGATGCCGTACCTGCTGGCACTCGGGGCGCTGGCTGGGCGGGTGGGAAGGGTGCGGGCCCCCGCAGCGCTTGGCGTGGACCTCTAGGCTGCAGTCGGGTCGGGCTGCATCACGCCGAAGAGGTTGCCCTCCGGGTCCTTGGCGTACGCCAGCCAGCCAACCGCGGGTATGGCCATCTTGGCAAGGGCGAGCTGTCCGCCGTGGGCCAGAATCTGGCGCAGCGATTCATCCACCGATTTGGATTCGATGGTACAGACGTAGGCGATCACCGCCTGGCCATCAATCGGGCCGCGGCGCCGCAGCATGGCGCCATCGATACCGGGTTCACTGGGAGCGCCGGTCTTGATCAGCCAGTAGTCCTGGGGTCCTTCCCACTTGGTAAACTGCCAGCCGAAGATCGTCGAATAAAAGGCAATGGCCCTCGCGGGATCCTCAACGTGAACCTCGAAATGAACAACCCGGGACATAGAACCTCCAGCAGGCGCAGGCGGAGAGGCGGACGGTCATTACCGTTTGGCGTACACCGAGGTGGTATGGTTCGACGACCAGGCCATGACGTCATAGGGATCCTTGCGGTTTCCCTCCATCCCGGGCGAGCCGGTGACCATGCCGGGCACCGCCAGCCCGGCAATCTTCGGCTGCTCGATGAGCAGCTTCTTGATCAGATCAGCGGGAACATGCCCTTCGATGGCGTACCCCTTCACGATTGCCGTGTGACAGGAACGTAACGCGACCGGCACGCCCGAGTTATCGGCATACTCGCTCGCGTCGGCCACGTCATGGACTTCGACCGGAAAACCGGCGGCCTTCAGGTGCTCGACCCACTTGGCACAGCAGCCACAGCTGGCGCTCTTGTACACCGTGACCGTAGGCAGGGGGGCGGTGTCCCCGCGGGTGAGCGCACCCATCGTGGCAAGCGCGATGACAGTGACGGAGACCAGGGCAAAGAGCGAGCGACGCATGCAGAGTCCGGTGAGAGTCAGAGGGAAAGTGATCGAGCCGGTCACCCGGCGATAGGGGTAACGGGGGAGCCACCGGTCAGGCGGAGTCCGGACGCAGATTCCGCTCGAAGAACTTCACGCCGGGAATCGGGTTATGGCGGTACGCCTCGATCTCGACGAACCCGAGACTGCGATACAGCGCCTGCGCCACCTCCATGCCGGGCACGGTGTCGAGTCTCATCGTGCGGTACCCGCTGGCGGCAGCCCACTCGATGGCCGTGACGGCCAGCCGCCGACCGACGCCTGCACCGCGAGCGGTTGACTGGAGATAGAGTCGCTTGAGTTCCGCGATCCCGGCACCGGAGCGACGAACCGCCACGGAACCGGCTGGAGCCCCGTCGAGCCGAGCCAGGAAGAGCGCTCCTTCGGGGGGAGCGTAGGCTCCTGGCAGGGTGTCGAGCTCGGCCTGAAAGCCCTGGAACGAGAGATCGAGGTTCCGTTCGGCGGCATATGCCAGCATGAATTGGCGGATGACCGCCAACTCGTGGGGCAGGGCATGCGCTATGACAACCGAGGGCGCGGACATCCATTGAGAATGGCGACCGGCAAGGCGGACGTCCACCCCTTCTGCTGGCCCGTCGGGCGGCGGCGGCGTACCTTGCCAGCCGAGGACCACCGTCCAACTGGAGGGAAGATGAACCAGGATATTCTGTCGTGGCCCGGGATCGGCCTCAGATTCCTCGGGGCGCTGGTGCTGGTCCATGCCACCTTCAATCCCGAGGGGTATTCCTACTATCACTGGGCGCTGGCACCGATCTTCACGGCGGACGGCGGATTGCACACGATGACGGCGATCAAGTTCCTGGCCGGCGTGCTGCTGATCGGCGGCTGGCTGGTTTACGTGCAGGCCACCCAGCGATCACTCGGGCTGGTGGGTACCGTACTGGTGCTGGCGTTGTCGGGCGGCATCGTCTGGCTGCTGATCGACTGGAATGTGGTGAATCCCACGAGCTCGAGGGCGATCGCCCACATCGTGCTGTTCGCGGTGTCGGTGCTGCTCACGCTCGGCGTGACATGGTCGCACCTGCGGCGAAGGTTCACCGGACAGGTGGATACCGACGTGGTGGCTTGAGGGTTCGCGCTTCGTTTCGAGCGTGTTCGGAAGCGCTGAGTACTGAGAAGTGGGCTCCGCGTTCCGCGGTTTACGGCGCA
>JBDTTF010000265.1:0-5143 GCA_039930765.1 Gemmatimonadota bacterium
GCCCCCCTGCCCCCCTGCCCCCCCGACGTTGTCCGCTTTTTCCCCCTTTTCCGCGCCTCAGGAGACAAGAGCCCCTGTCTCCATCGAGGAACCGAACATGTCCCGTCTCCGCGCCACCTGCCGACTCGGCCTCCTGCTCGCCGGTCTCATCCTGCTGCCCTCCATTGCGGTGGCCCAGAACGCCTACATTGCGTTCTACCTGAGGTTCAACGGACAGCCCTTCGACGGCTATCACGCCACCGAATACGCCAGCTTCCTCTTCGAGCCAACCAACCCGGACGACCCCTGGATCCAGAGCACGAGCTATGTGATGGGCTGGCACCAGGGCTCGGATCACGGCCTGGTGGGGCTGAACGGGAACGGCGGCTTTCAGGTGGCGGGGGTCGGCACCTACGACCCGGTCACCCACTGCGTCCTCAACGGCGCCAATCTGGCCCCCGGCGAGCTGGTCCTGGGCGACACCGTGGCGATCTCGGTCACTCTCAACTGGGACTACTGCCCCGTCGGGGTGGCTGCCCATTCGGCCGGTGGAAGCACGGGATCCTTCGAGGTCTACGGCGGCAATGCCGATCGGAGCTTCGGCGGAACGGTGGATTCTGAAGGCGGAATCACCTATACCCACGTGGGTGCCCACGGCGGCGCCATCCCGCACGATGATCCCGTCAGCATTTCCTTTTTTCCTGACGCCTTCTCAGTCGTTCAGGTCGGTGGCCGCACCAGCGAGGTCGGCCAGGGCATTCAGATCGACACGATCGCGAACACCACCATCGCCATGAATGTCTCTTTCTTCCGGCCCCCGAATTTCACGGTGACCCTGGGCGGCAACAGTCCCACCGGAGGCACCGTCGCCAAGGGCAGCACCCATGTACCCATGCTGGAGTTCAAGCTTGATCCGGCCACTGCCCAGACGGTCAACAGCGTCACGCTCAAAGGCCAGGGCACGGGCAATGAGCAGGTCGACGTATCCGACGTGGCGCTGTATCACGATGTGAATGGCAACGGTCGAGTGGACAGTGGTGACTCTCTGCTCGCCAGCAGCACCTATCCGGCCAATGACGGCACGGTGACACTCAACGTGGCGCCGCCCTTCGCGTTCTCGGGGCCGACCAACCTCCTCGTGACCTACAGCTTCAACACCTCGATCGCCCAGCGACTGGGTGGCGGGCTGGCTGTCGCCTTCCTTCCCTTCTTCTTCATCCCTGCCGTGCGCCGGCGCAAAGGGCTGATGCTCTCGGCACTGGCGATGATCATCGTCGCCGGCGCGTCCAGCTGCGGCGGCGGGGGCTCGACCGGCCCCATCGAGGGCGGCACCAGCAGCTACCAGGCAACCCTCACCGCGCTCACCATCTCAGGGACTCCACGCACCGGACTGTCGCTGCAGGGCGGGACGGTGACGATCGCGAAGTAGGCGGGGGGCGAATGTGCGCCGTATCGGTACGAGGGCGACACCGGAAGCTCAGCTCCCTACGCGATCGGCACGCCGCGAATGCGGTGAGGTCGGAGCCACCGCTCTCAGCCGTGGTCTCCACCCCGGCCTCAACCCGGAATGGCACACAGGCCTGCTCCACCAGGCATCTCGGCATGCGTCCCCCTCCCCATGCAATGGGGAGGGGACAGGGGAGAGGACCGAACGCCGGGCGCGCCTCTGACTCTCCCAGCCAGACCCCTCTGACCTCCCACCTGTCACCCCTCACCTTCCTTCGCTGCACACCGAACCAGGCGGAACTATGTTGAAGCATGACCACCCCGCCGCATCAGCCCCCTCCCGGCGCGGCGACCGACCTGGTCCTCCAACTGGCCGGGGGCGACTCGCGCACGGTGGACCAGCTCCTGCCCCTGGTCTACAGTGAGCTCCACCGCCTGGCCCAGCGATACATGCGGCGAGAGCGACCTGATCACACCCTCGACACCACCGCGCTGGTGCATGAGGTCTACCTCCGCCTGGTCGACCAGACCCGGGTCAACTGGCAGGATCGCTCTCACTTCCTGGCGGTGGCGGCCATCGGGATGCGCCGCATCCTGGTCGAGCACGCCCGCAAGCGGAGCGCGGCCAAGCGCGGCGCCGAGCGCCGGCAGGTGAGTTTGAGCGACCTGTCGCTGGCCCGGGACGACGGCACCGATCTGGTGCTTGCCCTGAACGATGCGCTCGAGCGCCTCGGCGCGGTCAGTCCCCGTCTGGTCCGGGTGGTCGAGTGCCGCTATTTCCTCGGCCTGACCGAGGACGAGACCGCTGCCGCACTCGGGGTCACCGATCGCACGGTTCGGCGTGACTGGATCAAGGCCAAGGGCTGGCTGGCGGGAACGCTCGAGGACCAGCGGCCATGAGCTCGCCGGATGCCCTGGCGTGGCAGCGCGTCGAACCGCTGCTCGACCGGGCACTCGACCTGCCGGCGGCCGAACGGGCGGCCTTTCTCGAGCAGGCGTGCGGCGGAGACGCGCTGCTCCGGTCCCGACTGGAGCGGATGATCGCCCAGGGGGAAGATCCCGACGGCCCGCTCGAACACTCGCTGATCTCGGTGGCGGGCCCGCTGCTGTTCTCCGGGGATTTCGAGCCCCCAGCCCTTCTCCCGGGTGAAGTGATCGGGCCATGGCGGCTGGAGCGCGAGCTCGGGCGGGGCGGGATGGGGCAGGTCTACCTGGCGCAGCGGGCCGATGGCCAGTTTGCCCAGACCGCGGCCCTCAAGCTGGTCCGCCGCGGCAGTGAGCACGACCCTCTCCTGGTCCGCCGCTTCCTCGAGGAACGGCGGATTCTCGCCGCGCTGAGCCATCCCAACATCGCTCGGCTGCTCGACGGCGGGGTCACCGCCGGCAATCTCCCCTGGTTCGCAATGGAGTATGTCCCGGGCTGGCCCCTCGATCGCTACTGCGACGAGCGGCAGCTCGATCTTGCCGCCCGCCTGGCGCTGATGGAGCAGGTACTGGGCGCCGTCGCGTACGCCCATCGCAATCTCCTGGTCCATCGCGACCTCAAGCCCAGCAACATTTTCGTGACCGAAGACGGGCAAGTGAAGCTGCTCGATTTCGGGATCGCCAAGCTGCTGGCCGATGATCCCCTCGCCGACACGGCACTGACCCAGGGCTTCGGCCGGGTCATGACCCCGGAGTACGCGGCCCCGGAGCAGGTGCGGGGCGAGCCGGTGACCACCGCAACGGACATCTACGCCCTTGGCGCGGTGCTCTACCAGCTGCTCACCGGACAGCGGGCCCATCGCTTCGCCACCCACTCGGCGGCGGAGATCGAGCGGGTGATCTGCCAGACCAACCCGCAGACCCCGAGCCAGGCACTTCGCGCCGCGCCGGCAATTGCGGGCAGTCCGATCGGGGTCGGCCGGCTGGCCGCCGATCTCGATACCCTTGTGCTCAAGGCACTGCACAAGGAGCCGGCCCGACGCTACGCCTCGGCGGATGCGATGCTGGAGGACCTGCGCCGGTTCCGAACCGGGCGGCCGCTGCTGGCCCGACCCGATTCAGTGGGCTACCGCTGGGGCAAATTCATCGGCCGGCATCGCCTGGCGGTCCTGGCGGGAATCCTGCTCGCGCTGGCCATCGTGGCAGGGGTGGTGGCGACGGTCTGGCAGGCCCGGGCCGCGAGGCTCGAGGCGTCACGGGCCGACCGGGTCAAGGAATTCCTGGTGGACCTGCTGCACCAGGCTGATCCCAACATTACCCAGGGGCAGGAGTTCACCGTTCGCCAGTTGCTTGACCGGGGCACTCATCGAATCGACAGTCTGCTCGGCAACGAGCCAGCAGTCCAGGCCGAACTGTACGAAGTGGTTGGGAACACTTACGCACATCTCGGCCTGAACGAGCAGGCCGATACCCTGCACCGCAAAGGGTTGGCGGTGGTGCGGAGACTGTATGGTCCGGGCAGCGAAGCGGTGCTGGACCAGGAAATGGCTGTTGCCTGGGGACTCAACGACCAGGGCCACTACCAGGATGCCGACAGCCAGTTGACCCGCGCCATCGCCGACTATCGCAAGGCCCATGGCCCCCATGGCCAAGCCTTGTCCGATGCTCTCGACATCCTGGCCACCGCGCGCAAGCGGCTCGATCATCCGGCCCAGGCCGAATCGCTGTATCGCCAGTCACTGCTACTGCAGCTCAGGCTGACCGGACCCGCCGACACGATCACGGCATCACGCCTGAGTGACCTCGGCGCCTTGCTCGCGTCGCAGAATCGGCTGGCGCCAGCCGAATCGGCCTTGATGGCGGCGCAGACCCACCGCCTGGGGGTGCTATCACCACTGGATGTACGCTATCTGGTTGGCGAATCGAATCTCGCGATGATCCAGATGAAGCGGGGCGACCTGGCCGGCGCCGAGCCACGTCTGACGGTCGCGGTGACGGGACTGACCCAGGTCGAGGGCCCCGGTGGACTCAACCTGGCCCGGGCACTCGATCGGAAGGCGTTGTTCGAGGCGCTGGCATTTCACTCGACCAATGCGGTGGCGGTCGGGCGCCAGGCGCACGAGATGTTCCGCACCACCATGGGTGACGATCATCCCGAAACCCAGAACAGCGGATCGGCGCTGGCCGGGTACCAGGCCAGTGTCGGCGACTTTCGTGGCGCCGAGCTGGCGGCACGAGCCGCCTACGCCGCCCTCCGCCACAAAATGGGCGACCGGCACGACTGGACCCTCTACGCCGGTCAGCGGCTGGCCGCAATCCAGCTCGAGATGGGCAAGTCTCGTGACGCGAGCGCCACCGCGGAGTCGGTCCTGACCACTGCACGCGAAAAATTCGGCAAGCTGCCACCGCCCCTGGCCGGACTGCTGGGCACTGCCGCAGCCGCTCATGCCGGAGAAGTCGACTCCGCTACAACCGCGGCCGCCTTTGATGAAGCGCTCAAGACGCTGGATGGCGGAACCCACATCGACAGCATGGCCTACCCAATCATCGCGCTGCACTACGCCGCGTTTCTTGGCAGAACCGGGGCGAGCGCTGCGGGTCAGGCGTTGAGAAAGCGGGCGCGAACGTGGATACCGGCGGGGGCAGACACGAGCGGCGTCCTGATTTCGCGATTGAAAGGCCAGTAGGGATAGACCAGATGCTGCAGGGGTCGACGGTCGGTCGGCCGTTGGACCAAGGCCAGCCCCGAATCTCGTATTCGCCCTCCTTCCGTTTCCAGACCAGGGGTCAGGCC
>JBDTTF010000266.1:0-6208 GCA_039930765.1 Gemmatimonadota bacterium
GGTGCGCCGGTCGTTTGATAGTTGAACCACATCAGGAGCCCAATGGGAAGGGCGACACCCAGCCCCGCGGCCAGAGCATCCCGCCAGCACCGGCGATCCTGTGCGGCCCGCAGAAGGAACCAGCTCGCCGCCGGCAAGGCGAAGGCCAGAGCGTCGACCGGCCGGATCGTCGCGGCCGCGCCGAGTGACACTCCGCACCCGAAGGCCGCCAGCGGACGCGGGGTGTCGGAGCCCATCACGATCGACAGCGCCAGCGCCGCCGCCATGATGGCGGTCAGCACCGTCACATGGCTCATGTGGGAGGCGCTCATGAACATCGCGAACGGTGCCAGCGCAAACAGCAGCGTGGCGCCCAGGGCGGTACCGCCGGTTGGCGCGATCCGGCGGGCCAGGTGCCCGAACAGCAGCACGCTGACGGCGCCCGCCACCGGGCCGACCGCCCACTCCGCGCCGAGCAGCGTGCCGAGCGCCGCGAGGGCCGGACCGCCCGGCGGGAACTGGCCGTAGAGTTTTCCGCCCCAATCGATCAAGTGCATGCTGCTGGAGAATTCGGGCCAGGTCGGCTGCGGCGCCCAGAGGTGGCCGGCGGCAAAGATGCGGGCCTGCACGGTCTGGATGATCTCGTCAATCAGCAGCGGGCGGGTACCCAGCACCCGCAGCGTGACGAACAGGTAGCACGCCAGCGCGAGCAGTGCCACGGCCAGCGGCCCGCCGCGAGGGGCCGCCTGCCAGCGGCCGATCAGCGGATCACATATGCCAGGCCGCCAGAGCCATGGCAGTGACCGTGACAGAATGGCCAGCACCACGCCGGCGCCGACCACGATCATCGATCCAGTCAGCCACCCGGAGGACGTGATGCCGTACCAGTCGGCCGAGTGACCGCCGGGAATCCAGTTGACAATGGGAAGGAGCGCGAGCGCCGCGAGGCAAAGCACGGCGAGCCGCCGCAGCGGCCGGCCCAGGGCGGCTTCAGGCACGCGGGGCTGGCAGGCGCTTGGGCGGGAAGAAATTGAACCGCAGGATGTGGAAGAACGCGGCCACGCCATCCTTCCAGCCGATCTTCTTGCCTTCGGCGTAGGTCCGGCCATTGTACGAGATCGGCACCTCCCAGATCCGGGCATCGACCTGGGCCAGCCGGGCAGTGATCTCGGGCTCGAAGCCGAACCGGTCGCTGGTGAAGACCAGTGACTTCATCAACGGCGCCCGGACCATCTTGTAGCAGGTTTCCATGTCGGTCAGGTTGAGATCGGTGCACATGTTGGACAGCAGGGTCAACAGCCGGTTGCCGATCGAGTGATAGAAGTACAACACTCGCCCGCCACCGCCGAGGAACCGAGATCCGAACACCGCGTCGGCCTTGCCTTCCATGATCGGCGCCAGCAGCCGGCCGAACTCGTGCGGATCGTACTCCAGGTCGGCGTCCTGGACCACGATCACTTCGCCGGTGGCGTGCTGGATTCCGGTGCGCAGGGCAAAGCCCTTGCCGCGGTTGACCGGCTGGTGGACCACGATGTCCACCAGGCTGGCGGCCTTCATGTCATCAAGGATCGAGGCGCTGGCGTCCCGGGAACAGTCGTTGACGCAGATGATTTCCATCGGCAGCGGCACATCGCGGAGCGCCCTGATGATGGTGCGGAGGGTCCGTTCCTCGTTATACACCGGCACGATGACCGACAGCTTCGGAATATCGGTCATTTCTCGGTTCCGGCCGCCGGCGCCTCATACCGACTCAGCTTGCGGTACAGCGTCGATGGGTCGATGCCGAGGGCCTCGGCTGCCCGGGTCTTGTTGCCGCCTTCCGCCTGCAGCACCCACATGATGTAGGCCCGCTCGATCACATCGAGGGTCGGATTTTCGTAGATCCGTTCCGAGACCAGCGGCTCCTTGCGGCGCCGGGTGATCCGGTCAGGCAGCTGGCCCGGTTCGATGGTGCGGCCGGGGGTGAGCGCCACCGCATGTTCGAGGGCGTTTTCCAGTTCGCGAACGTTACCGGGCCAGTCGTACACCATGACCGCGTCCAGGGCATCGGCCGACAGGGCCTTGGGTTCGGCGTTCCGCTCGATGGCCAGGCGCTGGAGGAAGGACTCGAGCAGCAGCACGATGTCGTCGCGCCGGTCCCGCAGTGGCGGCAGCTGTACCGGGATGACGTTGAGCCGGTAGAACAGGTCCGAGCGGAATGCGCCGCGGCGGATTTCCTCCTCGAGATCACGATTGGTGGCGGCGATGATCCGGACATCGACGCTGACCGCCTCGGTGCCGCCGACCGGAATGGCCTCACGCTCCTGCAGCACCCGGAGCAGCTTGACCTGGAGCGACGGCGGCATTTCACCGACTTCGTCGAGGAAGAAGCTGCCACCCTTGGCGGCCGAGAACAGGCCCTGCTTGTCCCGGACCGCACCAGTGAAGGAGCCCTTCACGTGGCCGAACAGTTCGCTTTCGAGGAGATTTTCGGGCAGCGCGCCGCAGTTGATCGACATGAAGGGGCCATCGGCCCGGCTCGACCGGTCGTGGATGTAGCGGGCCAGCACCTCTTTGCCGGTGCCGCTCTCACCCTGGATCAGCACCGTGGACTCGGTGGGAGCCACCTGGTCGGCCAGCTTGAGCACCTCGATGAACCGGCGTGACTTGCCGACCGGATGATCCGAGCCGCCCCGCTCCCGGCGGCGGATTTCCTGCTTGAGATTCTTGTTCTCGACCCGGACCGCGCGGTAGTCGGTGGCCCGGCGCAGGATGGCGATCAGCTCGTCGTTGGCGAATGGCTTCTGGATGTAGTAGTAGGCCCCGGCATTCACCGCTCCGATGGCGGTCTGCAGCGAGGCCTGCGCCGTCATCAGGATGACCGGGGTCAGCGGGTCCTGCTCCCGGACCGCGGCCAGGATGTCGAGCCCCGATACCTGGGGCATCCGGATATCCGAGAGGACGATGTCGTAGGTCCCGCCGCGAATCAGGTCCAGGCCGGCCTTGCCGCCCTGCGCCGCGGTCACCTCGTAGCCTTCCTTCTTGAGCAGGATGCGGAGCGAATCGAGAATGCCGGATTCGTCGTCCACGATCAGTACGGTGGGTTTCTGGGTCATGCGGCTTCCTCTGCCGACCAGCGGGATGGAAAGAATATGGTGAAGGTGGTGCCGTTACCGGGGCGAGAATCCACCAGGACCAGGCCCCGATGCGCCTCGACCGCGCGCTGCACGATGGCCAGCCCCAGCCCGGTGCCGCCAGGCCTGCCGGTCACGAACGGCTGGAACAGCCGGTCGCGCAGCTCCTCGGGAATTCCGGGACCATTGTCCCGGACCTCGAGCCGCACCGGGCTGTCGATCCCGGCGCCAGCCGGCAGATCGCTCAGCCGCGCGGGGCCGACGGTCACCCGGATGTCGGCGGAGCCCTTGCCGGCCTGCACCGCGTTGAGCATCAGGTTGACCATGACCCGGTGCAGCAGATCCTCGTCGGCGTCGAGCAGGGTGGCCCCGCCCTCCACCGTGATCCGGACCTCCGGGGTGCAGTCGGGATGCTCGCGCACCAGCCGGGCGGCTGCGGTGGCGACGCTGAACAGGTCGACCGGCACGAAGCGGGTGGCCCGGACCCGGCCGAAGTCGAGAAATTCACTGAGCAGCCGGCTCAACCGGTCGCTCTCGCGGACGATAAGCTGGGCCAGCATCTGGTCGTCCTCATCGGCGTGCGCGCTCATGGCCAGCTGCTCCACGGCGCTGCGGATCGAGGCCAGCGGATTGCGAATCTCGTGGGCCAGCGACGCCGACAGCTCCGACACGGCCTCCAGACGCTCGGCCCGCAGGTGGAGATCCTGCAGCCGCTTGAGATCAGAGATGTCGGTAAAGATGGCGGTCACCGACGGGGTGGTGTCCGACTCCCGCTCGAAGGTGGTGGTGCTGAGGCCAATCGGGAATGACCGGCCGCTCTCCAGCTGCACCAGCCCTTCCCCGCGGCTGACCTTGTGGCCGTGGCGGATGGCCGCGACCATCGCCGCCCAGAGTTCCGGGGAGCGCAACTTGAGGAAATCGAGAATCGGCCGGCCGGTCAGCTCCGCGCCGTTGATGCCCAGCAACCGTTCGGCCATCGGATTGATGAAGGCCAGGACGCCATCGCTGGCGATGGTGATGACGCCCGACCGGATGTGCCGCAGAATGTCATCGGCCTCGAGCCGGACCCGGCGGAGCTCGGTGACCAGCGTTTCCTGCTTGACCCCGGCCACCCGGAGCCGGGAGACCAGCGCCCCGATGATCGCGTAGAAGACCAGGAAGACGCCGATCTGGACCCAGAAGGTCAGTCCGGGACTGGCCTGGTGAATCTGCCAGTACTCGACGTAGTACAGCACCGACGTGGCCACCGGCACCAGGAAGCCCGGGCTGAACCGCAGCAGCAACGCGTAGGTGCTGATGACCAGGATGGCCAGCGCCGGGAAAAAACTGTCGAGCGAGCCTGACAGGTGCACGAACGCGGTGACCAGCGCCAGGTCGGTCAGCGCCTGGACCCAGAGGAACATCAGCCCCGGGCGGCCACCGCGGAGCGCGATGGCCCAGTAGCCGTAGGCCGTGAGGGTCAGCGCCAGGATGACGGCGATGCTGACGATGAACGAAAGCTGCGGGTCGGTGGTCCAGAACAGTGCCGCACCCACCAGAATCCCGGCGGCGGCGAGCACACGGAAGGCGAACACCCAGAAAAGCAGGGTGCGCTGGTCCGGCAGGGTTTGATCGGTGCGATGGTCCTGCGGCGAGACCTGCATAGTCAAAAGGTAATTACCTTTGGCGCTCGATGCCGTGGTTTGTGTACCTGGCGCGATGCCGGGATCTGACGCTGTACACCGGGGTCGCGACCGACCCCGTGGCCCGGCTCGCCGCCCATAACCGCGGCCGCGGCGCCCGCTATACCAGGAGCCGCCTGCCGGTCGCCCTGGTCTGGCTGGAACGAGCCGCCAGCCACGGCAATGCCCTCCGCCGAGAGTATGCCATCAAGCGGCTGACCCGCTCGGCCAAGGAACTCCTGGTGTCCAAGTCTACCGCCGCCGCGCTCGAACCATTCAGCGGATTCCGTCCCGCCGCATTTTCGTTTCTTCGCCAACTCAAGCGCCACAACGACCGGGGCTGGTTCGAGAGCCACCGGCCGGTCTACGAGCGCGAGCTGCGCGATCCGTTCCGCGCCCTGGTCGAGGAGCTCGATGTCCGGCTGGCACGGTTTGCCCCCGAAATCATCGGTGATCCTCGGAGGTCGCTGTTCCGGATTCACCGTGATGTCCGATTCTCGAAGGACAAATCGCCATACAAGACCAATGCCGGCTGCTGGTTCTACCACCGCGATGCGGGACGTGGAGTGGGCGGCGATGCCGAAGGTGGCGGGGCTGGATTCTATTTCCATCTCGAACCGGGCCAGTGCTTCGTGGCCGGCGGGATCTGGATGCCGCCTCGGCCGGCGCTCAATCGCATTCGCGCTGCGCTGGCCGAGGATCCCAAGGAATTTGCGAGCGTGGTGTCCGCCCCGGCGTTCAAGCGCCAGTTCAAGTTGTCGCAAGAGAGCATGCTGACCCGACTGCCGCGTGGCTACCTGCCCGGGCACCCGGCCGAGCCCTGGCTGCGCTACCAGTCGTTCACCGTGTCAAAACAGTTCAGCGAGGCACAGGTGACCGGACCCAAGCTGCCGGAGCTGGTGGCCCGCGAGTTCAGCAAGATGACGCCACTGGTGCGGTGGCTGAACGCGGCGATTGGCTACCTGCCGGTGAAGTCACGGCTGTGACCGGCACTTCATCCCGAGCCTGCATCGCGGCGAGGGATCGGGTCGCCGGCGATCCGATCTCTCACTCGCCTCGCACTGCGAGGCTCACTCGGGATGAGGTGCCGGGCGGGTCGCAGACTATCCGATCCCCCACTCGCCTCGCGCTGCCAGACTTACCCGGGATGAGGAGCTAGCCATGCCCCCGATCCACCCGGCCCGCACACTCGGCCGCGCCATCCGGCTCAAGTGCCCCCGCTGCGGCGGCGGGCCGCTGTTCAAGCACTGGCTCAAGATGCGCGACCACTGCCCTGTCTGCGGGCTGCGGCTCGAACGGGGTGAGTCGGGTTACCAGGTGGGATCGTACATGTTCAACATTGTGTTGTCGGAGATGCTGTTCGCGGCGATCTTCGTGGTGGCGGTAGTCTGGACCTGGCCCTCGCCGCCGTGGGATTTCCTGGAGTACGGCGGGGCGGGGCTGATGCTGGTGGCC
>JBDTTF010000267.1:0-7734 GCA_039930765.1 Gemmatimonadota bacterium
GGCTACCAGCTCGGCAACGACCGCGATTCCCCGATCTGGGTCAACCCCAGCTACTGGCCTATCGCGATCCGGACCACCCCCGGCTGGCGGTTCGAGACCACCAATCATCAGCCGGTCGATGCGGTGCCGGGTGACGAGACCAGCGGCACCGCGGAGAAGACCATCAAGCAGTCCGGCATCGATATCTCCGGCGCCGATCTCCTGATGCTGGGCACCCTGTACAAGAACATCACCTTCGGATTCGTGCCCACCATCGCCGATGGCGAAGGGGTCGGCATCGAGACCGCATTCGTCCGGTTCGACAATCTCTTCAAGTCCTCCTGGGCCAATCTCAAGGTCGGCAAGTTCGAACTGGACAATCTGCTGTCCGAGAAGCGGATCGTGACCCTCTCCACCAACGGCTCATTCTACCAGGGCTACCACTTCGCGCCGCCGGGCTCGGCCAGCAACTTCGGTCTGGGCGACAACCAGATCGGCGCCGAGTGGATGGGCCACTCGCTCAACAGCTACACCCGGTACAGCGTGGCCGTGCTGGGCAGCGTGGATGGCACTCCGGGGCTACCCGGTGGCAAGAGCTACGACGTCGCGGCCACGGTCAGCCATGCCTTCGACGCCGGGAGGCTGGGAATCGAACGGATCGGGCTGTACGGCTACGTCGGACAACGCCCGATGAGCTTCGAAACCGTCGACGGCGAACCCATTCCCGGTACCGGAACCGACAACAAGTCGTTCTACCGGGTCGGAGCGGTGGGTGATTTCTTCTTCGGCCGGTTCGAAGTGCTGCCCTTCGTCCTGCACGGCTCGGACAGCAAGGAACTGGCGGGTGGCACCCAGGCCGCCACCTGGAACAGCGGGCTGGTCGAACTTCACTTCTATGTGAATCCCCAGTTCCTGATCATGCAGCGCAGCGAGATCGTGCGGATGTCTCGCCAGGCCGATCCGGCCACACCAAAGAACCTGGGCAACACCGATGCCTTCACCTTCGGCTATCGCTGGTATCCCATCATGTTCAGTCGGGCAGGGCTGGCCTTCCACGGCGAAGTGTCGTACACCAAGACCATCGGCACCGCGCCCCTGAGCGGATCAGGCGCTGGTCTGGCGCCGCTGGACCCCGGTACCGCCGTGGGAAGCACCAGCGTCCTGTTCGCCCTCGACTTCGCCTTCTGACGGGAGCACTCATAATGAAGAGAACTCCACTGCTGGCACTCGCGGGCCTCGGCGGACTCCTGCTCGTGGCGCAGCCGGCCGCCGGGCAGGAGACCGTGGTCAACGGGATGCACGGTAATGCCAAAGCGGGCAAGGAGCAGTATCGCCGCTACTGCGTCGGCTGCCATGGTCCCAACGGCGATGGGGCTGGCGAAAACGCGATGTGGATTGACCCCAAGCCCCGGGACTTCACCCTGGCGGTGTTCAAATGCCGGTCGACCCCCACGGGTACGCTGCCGACCGACGAGGATCTGTTCCACTCCGTCACCCGTGGATTCGTGACGACCAACATGCCGTCGTGGCTGCCCCTCACCGGGCAGACCCGGGTCGATCTGGTGGCCTATCTCAAGACCTTCTCCCCGCGCTGGCTGACCCAGAAGGCGGGTACGCCCATACCGGTGCCGGCCGAAACGCCGGTCAACGCCGAAAGCATCCTGCGCGGGCGGGAACTGTTCCAGAAGATGGAGTGCTGGAAGTGCCACGGTCCCGCTGGCCACGGTGATGGGCCGAGCGCCTCCACCCTGACCGACAGCAAGGACAACCCGATCCGGCCCTACAATTTCTCGGCCGGCCAGCGGTTCAAGTGCGGCACCACCAACGAGGATCTCTACCGGATCTTCATGAGCGGAGTGGACGGCACGCCGATGCCGTCATTCGCCGACAATATCAAGCCTGAGGAAGCCTGGGACCTGGTCCACTTCCTCCGCACCCTGCAGCCGCTGCTGGCCAGCCCCGAGGCCACCGCCTGGCACGCGTGGCTGCCGGATCACGCCAAGGACCTCAAGCCAATCGGCCCCGACGCCGGCACTCAATAGCAGCGGCGGACCCTTACTACGAGAGATGCCATTCCCATGCAGACCGTATACCTGACTTCGCTGACCCTGGCCGCCCTGACCACCACCCTGGTCGGGACGGCGCCCGCCCCCCATCGGGCGGCCGGCTCCATCACCGGCAAGGTGACCTTCACCGGCACGCCGCCGAAAATGCATCCGATCGATATGGCCAAGGAGCCGTCCTGCGCCAGCCAGCACCCTACGCCGATCATGACCGAGACCATCGTGTCTGGAACCGGGAATACCGTGGAGTACGCAGTGGTGTACATCTCGGCCGGCGATCAGGATGCCGCCAAGGCGACCGAGGTCGTCCACTACACCCAGAAGGGCTGTCAGTACGTGCCGCACGTGCTCGCGATGCAGACGGGGCAGCCGCTCGAGATTGCCAACCAGGACCAGACCTCCCACAACATCCATCCGCTCGCCACGATCAACCCGGAATGGAACAAGTCCCAGCCGCCAGGTACGCCACCGATCAAGGCCACCTACGACAAGCCGGAGTTCATCGCGGTCAAGTGCAATGTGCACCCCTGGATGCACGGCTATTTCGCCGTGCTGAGCACCTCGCACTACACGGTGTCGGGCAATGACGGCACGTTCACCCTGGCCGGGCTGGCACCCGGCAAGTACACCGTCAGCGTCTGGCATGAGAAGTTCGGGACCTCGAGCCAGGAAGTAACGGTGCCCGCCACCGGAGCCGCCACGGCCAACTTCGAGTTCAAGGCGCTGCCCTACTGAGTTGGTGGCCTGCCCCCCGGGGCCTGCGGGCCCCGGGGGGTTCGCCCATTCCCATACCGTGGAGGCGTGGCGCCGTGGGCAAATTGTTTGCAGTGATCGTGGCGGTCATCACCGTCGTTTCGGCGGGCGTGTTCATCGCCAGGGTCTGGTGGCTGCCTCCGGACATCTCGGTACTTGGCGCGGGCATCGATAACCAGCTGATGGAAACGATGATCGCCTCGGGGGTGCTCTTCGTCGCGTCCCAGCTGGTCCTGGCGGGCTTTGCCTGGCAGTACGGGGACACCGGAGACGGACGGGCGATCAAGATCTTTCCGGGCGGGGCCATGCCGATGGTGATCGGCGCGACGCTGCTGGTCAGCGCCGAGATCCTGGTGCTGACGCTGGTGGGTACCAAGGTCTGGGGCGGGATCTTCCTGTCGCCGCCGGATCCGAATTCGCTCCAGATTGATGTCCAGGCGGAGCAATTCGCCTTCTATTTCCGGTATCCCGGCCCGGACGGGAAATTCGGGGTGGTCCACCCGGACAAGATCGATCCCGGCAGCGGCAACTTTTTCGGGCTCGATCCGGCCAACGATACCACTGCGCGGGATGACATCGTCACCGCCACGCTGGCCGTGCCGGTCAACCGGCCGATCCTGCTCACCATGCACTCGAAGGATGTCGGGCACGCCTTCTTCGTGCCCGAGCTCAGGATCCAGCAGGACCTGGTCCCCGGACTGGTGATTCCGCTGCACTTCACCGCGACCCAGGTAGCCAAGAAGGAGATCGTCTGTACCCAGCTTTGCGGGCTGGGGCATTTCAATATGCGAGCGTACATCGACGTGAAGACCGAGGACCAGTTCGCGCAGTGGCTCACGGAGCAGGCCGGCCAGTAGCCGTTCCGCGAGAAGTCCGCCGGACAACTCCGGCGGCATACGCACACTCTCCTCACAGGTCGGGTCCATGTCAGAAACGCCGGCTTCGTCGGCAGGCCATCCCCCAGAGACCTCCGCCACGCACGCGGAGCTGAGGCACATGCCGCCGACGAGCTTCATTCGGAAGTACATCTTCAGTCTGGATCACAAGGTCATCGGCAGGCAGTATCTCGACCTTGGGCTGGTGGCGGTGCTGACCGGCATGGTGCTCTCCTGGCTGATGCGGTTCCACCTGGCCTATCCGGCAAGCACCATCCCGCTGCTCGGCTGGATTGCGCCGAAACTGGCGGCGGGCGGGGTCATCACTCCGGAATTGTATTTGTCGCTGATGACGATGCACGGCACGATCATGGTGTTCTTCGTGCTCACCACCGCGCCGTTTGCCGGGTTCGGCAACTTCGTGCTGCCGATTCAGGTAGGCGCGGAGGACATGGCGTTTCCCCGATTCAACATGCTGTCGTTCTGGGTGACTTTCGTCGCATTCCTGGTGCTGGTCGCCGCGTTCTTCGTGCCGGAAGGGCCGCCGATCTCCGGCTGGACCGCCTACGCCCCGCTCAGCGCCATCGGCAAGGATGCCGGGCCCGGCATGGGCACGGGCCAGACGCTGTGGGCGGTGTCCATCGCCATCTTCTGTGTCGGACAGCTGCTGGGATCGCTCAACTTCATTGCCACCACCCTGGACCTGCGGACCCGGGGCATGACGCTGATGCGCATGCCGTTCTCGACCTGGGCCTGGTTTATTACTTCGGTCATCGGCCTGATCGCCTTTTCGGTGCTGTTGCCCGCCTGCGTCCTGCTCATCCTGGACCGGGTGGCCGGCACCAGCTTCTTCATTCCGGCGGGACTGGTGGTGAGCGACCGGCTGCAGGCCCATTCGGGCGGATCACCGCTCCTCTGGCAGCACCTGTTCTGGTTCTTCGGCCATCCCGAGGTGTACATCGCGATCCTGCCGGGATTCGGCATCATCTCGCACATCCTGCCGGTGTTCGCCCGAAAGCCGCTGCTGGGCCCGAAGGTGGTGCTGGCCTGCATGGGCGCCATCGGCTTCCTGAGCTACACCGTGTGGGGCCACCACATGTTCCTCAGCGGGATGAATCCGGTTTCGGCCACGCTGTTCTCGGTACCAACCCTGATCATCACGATTCCCGCGACCATCGTCACCCTGCTCTGGATCGGCACGATCTATGGCGCCCGGCTCCGGTTCACCACGGCCCTGCTGTTCTGCCTGGGCTTCGTTTCGGTGTTCGTGAGCGGCGGCATCAGCGGTTTCTTTCTGGCCCAGCCGTCGATCGATACCTATCTCCATGGCACCTATTTTGTGGTGGGTCACTTCCACTTCGTGATGGGCGTGGCGGCCATGTTCGGAATCTTTGCCGGCACCTACTTCTGGTTCCCCAAGATGTACGGCCGGATGATGAACGAGACCCTCGGCAAGATCCACTTTACGCTGACGCTGATCGGGGTCTACTGCATCTTCATGCCGATGCACTACCTCGGGCTGGCCGGGAACATCCGGCGCTACTCGGCCTTTACCGACGATTACATGAAGGGGTCGCTGCCGCTGCACCGGTTCATCACCATGGCCGCCCTGTTCACCGGGGCGGTGCAGTTGATCTTCCTCTACAACCTGTTCTGGAGCCGTTTCCGGGGCGCCAAGGCGCCGCCGAATCCATGGCAGGCCACGTCGCTCGAATGGTCGATTCCCTCGCCGCCGCCGTTCGACAATTTCGGCGGGCACCACCCGGTGGTTGGTCACGGCCCCAACGAGTACGGGGTGGCGGGGCCGGACGGGGATTATGTGATGCAGGCCGAACCGGAAGGACACGGGGTGGCTTGAGATGACCACCATCACGCCAACCCCGTCCGTCTCACCGCCCCGGACCGGAGTCATGATCGGGATCGCGACGATCACGATGTCGTTCGCGGCCTATACCAGTGCCATGGTGGTGCGCCAGAGTTCCGGTGCTGACTGGCAGGCGATCCCGCTGCCGCCGATCCTCTATTTCAACACGCTGGTCCTGCTGGCCAGCAGCGCCACGTTCGTGATTGGGCGCCGGCGGTTGGCGGCCAGCTGGGCGACAGGGGCCTCTGAGCCGGCAGCCAGTCCCGCCGCGCCGGGCATGACGTGGCTGTACCTCACGCTGGGACTCGGATTGCTGTTTCTCGCGGGGCAGGTCCTGGCGTGGCGGGCCCTGGCGGGGCAGGGCCTCTATGTCGCCACCACGCCGAACAGCGGGTTCTTCTATGTCCTGACCGCGCTGCACGCCCTGCACCTGCTGGGCGGCGTGGCGGCGCTACTCTACCTCATCGGCCGATTGACGCGCGGTTCGGGGCCAACGCCGGTGAATGCGCTGGGCGCCGTCTCGCTGTACTGGCACTTCATGGACGTGCTTTGGATCTATCTGCTGCTGATCCTGGCAACGCGGCTCTAAAGCGCCGCTGGAGGCAATGTGAGCGAATCCGAACTGTCGTTGGCGATGCCCCATGGTGAAACCATGGAAGCCTCTCCGTTCAGGATCCAGTCCAAGAAGCTGGTCATCTGGCTGTTCATCGTCGCCGATGCCGCCACCTTCGGGGCCATGCTGTTTGCATATGGCTACCTGCGGGCCGGCAGTCCGGACTGGGTCAGGCCCTTTGCCTTCGCTCCGACGATCATCAACGCGATGGTCATGACCCTGGTGCTGCTGACCAGCAGCCTGACGATGCTGGCAGCGGTGGCGGCGGCCCAGGCCGGCCGGCGCGAGGCGGCGGTCCGCTGGCTGGGGGTAACCACACTCCTGGGTATCGGGTTCGCGGTGCTCCACCTCCGGGAGTGGTTCAACATGTTCGCCGCCGGCTGGAGCCTTTCCGCCAACCCGAAGGGCGGCCCGGTCCTGTTCGGCGCCAGTTTCTTCAGCATCACCGGACTTCACCTGCTGCACGTCATCGGTGGCGTCATTGCCATGACGGTGGTGGCACTCATGTTCCGGCGGGGCCGGCTGGACGCCGCCCACGTGGAGACGACCGGCCTCTATTGGCATTTCGTCGACCTGGTGTGGATGTTCGTCTTTCCGCTGGTCTACCTCATGAACGCTCGGTGATGAGCGCCTGCTGAAAGGGCCGGCCATGACTACCCCGTCGACCCCGGGTCCGGGTATCAAGCTGTATATCACGGTTTGGATCGGGTTGATCCTGATCGTGGCGAGCGAAGTGGCGCTCACCTATGCCCGGCTCCCTTCGGGTACCCTCCTGGCGGCGCTGCTGGCGCTGGCTTCGGTGGAAGCGGCCCTCGGGCTGATGTATTTCATGCACCTCAGGTACGAGCCACGCCTCCTGTTCTGGTGTTTGATTCCGCCGCTGATTTTCGTCCTGCTGATGCTCAATCACCTGTGGCGTGATGCCCATCGGCTGTCCACCCTCCGCTTTCCGCCCACATGACGCCAGTGCGGGAGCTGGGTTCAAGCCAGGTTGACCGCATTGCACCAGACCGGGGTGGCGGGATACGATGAGCACGCAATGGCAGTGGTGGTGCGCGGGGGTGGTCGGCGCCGACGCCATGGGCCGATTCATGCGCTCCGTCCTGGGCGGCATGCTCGTCCTGGTACTGCCCTCGTTTTTCATCTGCCTCGGCATTGCGCTCATGGCCTACCGGAAGCGCAACCTCTGCCGCGAGGAGTAAGCCGCCGCTGCAATCCACTTCGTACTCCTGACTTCGATTCGCGGTCGGCCGCTTGGCGCCGATCGCCTGGCGCGCTACTATTCTGCCCGCCCGAGGTCCCGGGAGGCCGGACGACGCGGCGCGGTTCCCGGGTGAACTGGCCGACGGTGGAATACTCCTGGACAGGTGTCCGAGTGGCTGAAGGACCCGGTCTCGAAAACCGGTAAACCCGCAAGGGTTTCGAGGGTTCGAATCCCTCCCTGTCCGCTTGGCCGCAGCGCCCCAACGGCGCTGCGGCGGGAACTGCAACAGCGTGAGGAGCGAGCGGGGGCTTCCACCGTAAGGCAGCTTCCGTCTCGCCCGTCTCGCCCGTCTCGCCCGTCTCGCCCGTCTCGCCCGTCTCGCC
>JBDTTF010000268.1:0-13540 GCA_039930765.1 Gemmatimonadota bacterium
TCGCCTTTCGCCTTTCGCCTTTCGCCTTTCGCCTTTCGCCGTTCACGCAGTTACCGATCCAGTCCCTCGAAAACCTCCTCAAGGTCAATCACCAGCGGGGCCCCCATCTTGGCCGGCCGCCAGCGGAGCTTCTCCTGAAAGGGCCCGTCCGTCACACCGCCGGCGATCGACCGCAGGATTTCCCGGTTCTGCCAATCCACCAGCCAGACCTCACGCACTCCAAGCGCCAGATAGGCGTTCCGCTTGAGGTCTTGGTCGTAGCGTCGAGACCCGCGGCTTAACACTTCGACCGCCAGCCAGTGGCCGCTCAGGTCGGTCCACTCGAGACTCGTTGGAATGGGGCTGGGGAAAACGAGGAGGTCAGGTTCGAGATGGGTTTCCGGGGCGTGCTCCACGACGCCCGGGCCGACCACATTTGTCTTCCGGCCAAGATAAGTGGCCAGGATCGTGTGGAGGCGACCGGATACGACCACGCGGCGGACGAGCTCGGCTCGCCCCCAGGCAGTCAACCGTGCATTTTGATGGGTGTTCACTGAGGCCTCTGGCTGAAAGGTGGATGGGTCGCACCTCCAGCTTCCTCAGTTACACCTCAGTGAACAACCTCTTTAGATCCGACACCTAGGGGGCTGTCGCCGTGAAATGACCTTCGGTCTCGATCCCGCCGATCGTGGCCCACGCCCACGTCCCACTCCAGCCATTTCCCACCGGTAACGCCGACAGGATCACATTGTTGTCGGCATAGTTCGGGTTCAGGTCCAGCACCAGCGTGGTGCCATGCCACCGGCCACTCAGCTGGCCACTCCCCACCTGCGGACCGGCTTGCAGGGTCGTATCTGCCCCTGGCAGCCAGCGGATCTCCCAGCTCCCGCTCACCGTGGAATCATCACGGTAGTCGAGATGCAGCCGGCCATCGAGGACCGCCATGCCCGCCGGGGACCGGCCGACGTAATGGAACTCGTTCAGTGGCAGCCCCCCTGCCATCGGCGACCCGCTGGAGCAGGCAGCCGCCAGCAGGAGTAGCAGGATTGGGCTTTTCATGTGGGTGATACCGGGTGAAGAGTGAACCGTGAACCTACTACTGCGTGCAGACTCCATCCGATGCCGAAAGGTCACCGTGGGCCGGTCGTTCGGATCAGCGAACCGGGGAAAGCGGAAAACCAAGAGTGGGCGAAGAACTCGATTGAGGGTGACCTTCCGTTTCGCCTTTCGCCTTTCGCCTTCTGCCTACCGCCGCCGGGTGTAGATCAAATCAAAATTCGGAGTCCACGTCTTTCCCTCGTCAACCGTCGACTCCGAAAAATGCCGCACCGTATCCGGGCCGATCGGCGTCCAGCTGACCCGGGTGTGCACCCGACCGGTCGCCGGCGGGGTGGCGCCGACATCGCCCTCCATCTTCATGACCCCGCTGCTCAGATTGCCCCAGTAGATGTGCAGGCCGCTCTGGTTGTCGACCCAGGTCTGATTCCATTTGCCGAACGTCGGGTCGAAGCTGTTGAAGCTCTGGCCGGTGGTGGCTCCGGTCCACGTCTCGAGCACCACGCAGCCATCCTGAATCTTGGTGATCAGGTTGTGCGCCGGCGGGGAGTCGGGCTGTCCCGCCACCCTGACATCCCAGTCTCCCAGCCAGAAATCGAATTCCTTGTGATGGGCGTCGTAGAGGCAGGGGCGCGCCGCATGGTCCATGGCCAGGAGAAAATCGGCAAACCGCGGATCCTGACGGATACCCGCCAACAGAGCGTCGCTGTCGACCGGAACGGGTGGAGTCACCAGCCCTGCCTTGACCGCCCGATCGAGCTCGGTGAACGCCGAGTCCCGGGCGCCTCCCGCGGCATGCGCTTCGGCCAGCCTGAACGCCACCTGCGATGCTGGCGCGCCCTGTGATTCCGATTCCCGCAGCAGGCGAATCCCCTCATCGCGGCGGCCGAGATTGATCAGCGCTGTGCCAAGTCTGAAGCGGGGACGGGGGGCCTTGGCGACCCCGGCAATCAGCGGGGTGTAGATGGCTGCTACCCGGGACCACTCCTGCCGGGACCAGGCCAGGTCACCCGCCTTCGCGATGCTATCGGGTGAGGTCTGGGCCGCGAGCGGAGACACGGCAATGACTGGGATGAACAACGCGCGACAGGCGGAATGCATGAGGCCCCCTGGAGGTCGAATGGAGTCGGCCCCAAGCTGGGGGCTCCCGGTCCGCTTCTGCTATCACGGCGTTGCCTGCCGGATTGAAACATCCCGGCCCACCCTGCCGTTGTCCCTCACGTGACCCTCCCCGACCTCGACCAGGTGGTGTTCGACTCTCCCGTCGCCCGGGCGGGCGCATTCCGTTGCCGGGTGGACGACCCCCGGTTTCGTGACTCCGGCCCGATCCAGGGGCATCTGGTCGCCTTTCCCCGCTCACCGGTGATGATCCGGCAATCCGGTTCGGCCACGATCCTGGCCGACACCCGCACCGCGACGATCTACAACCTGGGCCGGTCGTACGAGCGGATGCCGTTGAGCCCCGATGGCGATCGCAGCGACTGGTTCGCCGTCTCGCCGGAGACCGCGCTCGCCATTGCGCAGGAACATGATCCGCTGCCGCCGGACCGTCCCGAAACCGCCTTTCGATTCGAGTACGCCACTACCGAGGGGGAGCTCTACTTCCGTCAGCGTCGCCTGTTCCTGCGGCTCGAGCGCGGTGCGTTCGATCAACTGGAAGCGGAAGAGGAGATCCTGCGCCTGATCGGGGCCGTGATCCAGCGGGCCGCCGGCCAGCCACCACACTGGCGGGAGCTTTCGAGCCGGGGCGCCCGTGCCCACGCCGAGCTGGTGGCCTCGGCGCGCACCCTCCTGGCAACCGAGTTCACGGAATCGATCGACCTCACTACCCTGGCCCAGCGGCTGGGCACCTCGCCGTATCATCTCTGCCGGGTCTTCCGCCGGGGGACCGGTCTGACCCTGAACAACTATCGGCTCGATCTCCGGCTGCGCCTTGCCGTCGAGCGGCTGGCCGATCCCCGGGTCGATCTTTCCCGCCTGGCCCACGATCTCGGCTTCTCCAGTCACAGCCACTTCACCGCCCGGCTCCGCCACTGGTTCGGGGCACCGCCTTCGGTCCTCCGCGCCGCCCTGCAGTAGCGCTATGATAGGCCAGCCAGCGGATCGACCGGCCGGCCGCATGGAGAGTCGGGACAGCGTGAGAGGTGAGAGGTGAGAGGTGAGAGGTAAGGGGTAAGAGGTGACAACCGAGAGGTAACACGGCGATATCAGTCAGCCAAAGGGCCTCTCGTCATGTCGCCGGGAGGCCCCTCTCACCTGTTACCTGTCACCGCTCACCTACAGCAGTTTCGTAATCCACTCCCCCACCACGTAGCCCACCGCCGCCACGCCCAGTCCCACCACGAACATGTCGATCCCGCTCCTGAGGACGCCGCGGCCGGTGAAGAAGCTGCGGGCCGCGCCGACACCGAAATGGGACAGCATCGAGACCGCAAAGCTGGTCCAGATGGCCGCGGCGCCCGACAAGAACAGGAACGGTGCCACCGGAATGAACGCGCCGACAGCGGTGGCGCTGCCGGTGATCCAGGCCTCGCGGATCGGGGTGCTGTGTGGCGCGCTGAAGCCCAGCTCCTCGCGGACCTTTTCGCTCAGCGCCCGCTCCGGATCCCGCATGACCTGGATGGCAAGCTCCTCCGACTGGGCCAGTGGAATCCCCTTGGCCTGGTAGATCAGGGCCAGCTCTTCCCGCTCGAGATCGGGCATCAGCCGGATCTCTTCTTTTTCCATGGCGATCTCGTGTTCCTGCACCTCGAGCTCGCTCTTGGCCGCCAGGTACCCCGACGCGCCCATCGACAGGGCGTCGGCCACCGCACCCGCGACACCCGCCACGATGATCGCGTGACCAGTGAGAGCCAGTGATCCCTGCGCGCCGACCATTCCAGCCACCAGCCCGAAGTTGGCGGTCAGCCCGTCGTTGAAGCCGTAGACCAGGTTGCGGAGCATCCCACCGGCCCCGGTCTTGTGCCACGGTTCCCGCGCTCCTCCCGACAGCCCGGCCAGCGATTCGGCATGCTCCGCCGACTCCTGCGCCAGGGTCAGGGCCGTGTCCGCCATCGAACCGGCCGGCGAGTCGCGATGGAGGTCGAGATACCCCTTCACCTCTCGGCCCTCCTCCTCGAGTAGCATCGGCAGCAGGAAATCACTGCCGAATCGCTGAGCCAGCCAGGCCATGGTCCGAGCCCGGGTTGAAGGCCGGACCGGCGGGACCACGTGACCATTTTCGGTCATCAGCGACTGCCACATGGCCACATGGCGGTCTTCGACCTCCGCCAGCTTGCGGTAGATGTCGGCCCGCTTGGGGTCGGGCTCCCCACTGGCCAGCTGCCGGTACAGAAATGCGGCATCCGCCTCGTCTTCGAGGTGGTGAACCCAGAGGTGGGGTGGGGCAGTTGGGACCAACGTTGTCATGCAGGCGAAAGTAATCCGTCACAAGGTGAGAGGTAAGCGAGAGCTGGTGAAAAGTGACAGGTAAGCGATACGAGGGAACCGCTCCGATTTGTACCTGCAGTAATGATTTAAGTACATTAGTGGCAGCACTTTATGCCACTAGCGGCCGAAGCGACGATCCCTCTCACTTCTCACCTCTCACCGGTCACCTCATTGCGACCTGCAGCCCTGCCGACGCATCTTTAAGGCAACCATGACCGACGCCTACCTCCTCACCAACGCTGATGCGCTCGTCGTAAAGGCCCAGACCGGGGATCCGGCCGCCCTCGAGGCGCTGTACAAAGCCTTCGAGTCCCCGGTCTACAACCTGGCCCGCCGGATCTGCCGCACTGCCGAAGATGCCGAAGATGTGCTGCAGGAAACCTTCTTCGAGGTCTGCCGCAGCATCGGACGGTATCGCGGCGAAGGCAGCCTGTGGGGCTGGGTCCGGACCATCGCGTCAAGCAAGGCGCTGATGCGGCTGCGGCGCAATCGCTATCGCGATACTGACGAACTCGACGACGATGCGCCGTCGACCGGCCGACAGGACTTCCACCTCCAGATGGATCTCGAGGCGGCGCTGGAGCGGCTGCCCGAACTGTCGCGTGCCGTGGTGTGGCTGCACGACGTCGAGGGGTACACCCACGAAGAGATTGCCGGGCTGATGGGCAAGACGGTGAGCTTCTCGAAGTCACAGCTGGCCCGGGCCCACGGCAGATTGCGCGGCTGGCTCGGGGAAGTGCCCACGGTATGACGCATCTCAGCATGGAGCAGCTGGTCGGGTTGCGGGAGCCCGGGCTCGATGCCGGTCTGGCCAGCGCCCGCGATCATCTCAATAGCTGCCCCGTCTGCCAGGCCGAGCTCGACACCCTGCATCAGCGGGCCGCCCGCCTCCGGGCACTTCCCACGCTCCGTCCGACTCGTAACCAGTGGACCGCCATCGCGACTCGGCTCGAGGCCGAGAAGCGGACTCGCCGCCGCCGCTACGCCGCGATCGCTGGCCTGGCGCTGGCCGCTTCCGTCGCGATGGCAGTCGTGGTCCACGACCTGGCCAAGCCGAGGACCGCCGATGCGTCGCAGGCCATCGCCGAAGCCATGGACCACTCCAAGACGCTGGAGCGGACGCTGGAGAGGTATCACCCCGAAGCCCGGGTGGTCGATGGGCTCACGGCCGGAGTGGCCGAGCGGATTGAAGACCGGATCGGTGCCATCGACCAGCAGCTGCAGGCCGCCCAGATGTCGGACCAGGCCGGGCAGCAGAAGCTCATGCTGAATCTCTGGCGGGAGCGGATTGGGTTGCTGGGTGCACTGGTCGATGTTCACGTCACGAAGGCTACCAATGTCGGTCTGTAGCATCTCCTGGCTCTCGCTCTCCGCGGGACTCACGGTCTTCCTCGCAGCTCCCGCCTCGGCGCAGACACCCGACCCGGCTCAACCCGCCCCACCACCGTCCGTCACCACCAGGATGTGGGTCAACGGACAGGAATTGCCCCCCGACCAGATCCAGATGTGGACCCCTCGGCGGGGCCGACTGGGCGTGACGGTCAACATGCAGATTCGCGAGACCGATTCGATCGGTGCCTACCTCATCGGCGTCACTCCGAGTGGCCCGGCCGCCCGGGCAGGTCTTCGCTCGGGAGACATCATCGTTCGCCTCGACGGCAAGCCACTCGCCAGTGGGTACCTGGTGACTGATCCGGGGCACCCGGTTCCCGGCATCAAGCTCCTCGAGCTCGCGGCCAAACTCACTCCGATCGATACAGTCGCGGTGGAGTACCGCCGCGGCAGCCAGCGCCGCACCACGCAGCTGATCACCAGCGACGAGCCCGAGATGTCGTTCCGGATCGGTGGCGGAGACTGGCCCGGCACCCCGGGACCATCCGGCGATGAGCAGGGTCCGCCGCGCTTCGATCAGGCAACTCCGCTGCGTCAGCGCGCCAACGGCGATCTCCGCTTCATGGGCCCGTACGGGCTGCCGGCCGATCTCGCCGATCTTGAGCTGGCTCCGGTCAATCCGGAGCTGGGCCGCTATTTCGGTGTGGCTGAGGGGGTCCTGGTCATCAATGTGCCGGCGGATTCCCGGCTCAATCTCCACGCCGGTGATGTGGTGCTGGCGGCCGACGGCCGGCCGGTGACCAGCCCGGCGCACCTGCTTCGGGTGCTGCAGAGCTACGAAGCCGGCGAGGAGATCAGGCTCGACGTGATGCGGATGAAGCGCCACGAGAAGATCGTGGGGCGGATCGGCTTCGCCGATCCGCGATTGGGTCCCGTCCTGCCCCGATAGCTTCGGGCCGATCGGCGGCTGGTCCCGAGCTCCCCGATAGCATGCCAACCGATCTGCCCTACCCAACCACCGCCGCATTCCCCCGGATCTTTCCCGCCAACTCCGCGAACGCCGCCAGATCGAGACTTTGGGGGCCGTCACTCATTGCCTGGTCGGGATGGGGATGGACCTCGACGATCACCCCATGTGCGCCGGCGGCCAGTGAGGCGAGCGTCAGCGGCAGCACGATCGAACGCATGCCTGCCGCATGGCTCGGATCCGCGAGGACCGGCAGGTGAGTCCGTTCCCGCACCAGGGCCACCGCATTGAGGTCGAGGGTGTGCCGGGTAGCCCGCTCGAAGGTGCGAATCCCCCGCTCACACAGCATCACGTTGGGATTGCCGTGGGCCAGCACATACTCGGCCGCGTGCAGCCACTCCTCGATGGTGGCCCCGGCACCCCGCTTGAGCAGGATCGGGATGCCGCTGCGTCCCGCCGCACGGAGCAGCGCGAAATTCTGCATGTTGCGGGCGCCGATCTGCAGCACATCGGCGTAACGCCCCACCACCGGCACCTCTTCCCAGCTCATCACCTCGGTCACCACCGGCAGGCCGGTCCGTTCCCGCGCCTCGGCCAGGAACTTGAGCCCCTTCACGCCGAGTCCCTGGAAGTCATACGGCGAGGTGCGGGGCTTGAAGGCGCCGCCGCGCAGCATGTCGGCGCCGGCGGCCGCCACCGCATCGGCGGTCTCCAGCAGCATCTCTTCACTCTCGACCGAGCACGGCCCGGCAATGATCAGCGGCCGGTCTCCGCCGATCTCGATCCGGCCGACCCTGATGATCGTCCCCTCAGGCCGCTGCCTCCGATCGAACAGCGGCATGTCGGGCTTGGGGCGGTGATTGGGCGCGGCGGGCTGCGGCGCGCTGGCCACCGTTCCTTCCCCGACCCAGGACAGGTAGCTGCCCAGGATCACGATCCGGGCGGCCAGTGCTTCGATCGATTCGAGCGCCTCCGACAGCCGCGGTTCTGCCGGAGTGCCTTCAACATCGAAGTAAAACCGGTAGGTCCATGGCGCCGATCGCTCCGGGCGTGACTGCAGGGCGGTGAGATTGATGCCGCGCGCCGCAAAGGCTTGTAACACCGCCGCGAGCATTCCCGGACGGTGGTCGAGCCAGACGATCAGCGAAGTCTTCTTCGGCAGGTCGGCGCTGGTGGTCGCCGCCGGTTCCCTGGTAAAGGTCAGGAACCGGGTCTGGTTGGTGGGATCATCTTCGATCCGCTCCTCGAGCAGTTGCAGGCCGTAGTAGGCGGCCGCGTGAGTCGGCCCGATGGCTGCCTGGGTCAAGTCGTCAGTCTGACCGACGATTTCCGCGCTTCCAGCCGTGTCCCAGGCGCTCACCAGCTCCACGTCGGGCAGGTGCCTGGACAGCCAGATTCGGCACTGTCCCAGTGCCACCGGATGGGAGAGCACGCGCTTGATCCCGCTGACCGTGGCACCTGGCCGCGCCATCAGGGCATGGTGGACCGGCAGCAGGACCTCGGCGGCGAGGTGAAGCGCCCCGTCGCCGAAGGCCTCGTGCAGGAGGTCGTATGTGGGGGTGACTGAACCGACCAGCGAGTTCTCGATCGGCAGGCAGCCAGCGTCTGCCCGGCCCGAACGGACCGCCGTGGCCACGTCGCCGACTTCCCGGCAGGCAACCAGCTCGAGATCGGGCCACCGCAGCCGAGCGGCCGCTTCGCTGAAGGCTCCACGGGTACCCTGAATGGCAACACGCATACGATGACTCCAGGCTTTGGAAAACAAAAAGCCCCGCCGGGCAGGCCGGCGGGGCGTCGAGTGGTCAGGAGCGGCTGTGACTACGCCGATCCCGACACGGCTCGCGCCGCGCCGGCACCGGTAAAGAAAAAGCCGAACCCCTGATGACGATGCATAAAGATACAATACCGGCCGGACCGGTCGGCTGTCAAGCTCGGGGCGGTTGATTCAGTGCGGCGGCGGCCACGGCCGAACTCTCGCGCCGTGCGGCCCAGTGGCGGATGGCACGCCGGGCCGGTTCCTCGACCCACCTGTACATCCACAACGAAACCAGGACCGCCACCAGGGCGGTGAGCACCACCTCCAGCCCGGCCCGCACATATCCGGTGCCCGCCTCGCGCGCGGGGGCCAGTCGCTGGGCCAGGAAGATGATCGGGGCGTGGACCAGGTACAGGGCGTAACTGGCATGCCCGAGTTCGACCATCTTCGGCGATGCCAGGAACCGGGCCAGCCGGCCTTGCTCATAGGCTAGCGACAGAACCAGGCTGGCATACACCGGCAGCAGCAGCGAATTCTCGAAGTGGGACGACGCCTCGGACCAGTGGATGGCCCAGATCCCGATGATGGTGAGGACGGCCACCGCCGCGCTCCGGTCGGCGCGCCCGGGCACGGGGCCATCCATGAACCGGAAGCCGATCGCCATCCCGATGACGAACTCGGGCAGTCGGATCAGCGGGTTGAACTGCAGCACATCGCCCCACCAGGCGTGAAGGATGGGCTCGGGTGGAAGCTGCCAGCTGATGGCCCACCATCCTGCCGCCATGCTGATCGAGGCCAGCCAGGCAATGATGGCCACCCGGCGCAATTTGTTGGGTGACTGCGACGCGATCAGGCTCGACAGCCTGGGGAACAGCAGGTAGAAAAAAGCCTCGGCCGACAGCGACCACCCCGGATAGTTCCACTTGAGCACCGCCGGCGGCAGCCACGCCTGCAGCAGGAAGATACAGGCCAGCCCGGCGATGAAATGGGTATTGAAGAACGCACCCATCGAGACCCGCGCGGTATCGAGCTGGATTTCATCGTATTGCTGCGGATGCCCGAGGAACATCGGCAGTGCCAGCGCCAGCGTCAGGAGATAGACGGGATAGATCCGGGCCACCCGGGCCCACCAGAACGGCGCCGGATGGTGGGCGGCCCGGTCGCGGTAGGTATAGGCGAGCACAAAGCCGGAGAGAATGAAGAAGATCGTGACGCTCTCGGGGCCTTCGCGGAGTACGCCGGCGATCGGCGAGGGCATCCGCTGCACGAATCCCGAGGTCAGATGAAACAGCACGACGTGAAACGCGGCCAGAAACCGCAGCCCGGTCAGGGAATCAAGCCGCTTGGGACGGGCAACGGGTACTGACTGCTCTGCCATGGTTCCTTCGGATAACTAGGGTAGCCGGGGTCCAGCGCCGCCGGACGAGCGACAATCTGTAGCCGACCGGACCAGAGGGCCAGACACGATTAGAATTGCTCACCTTTGGGAGATTTTCATGCACCCGCCATTGCTGGCCGATCCGACGATGGCCGCGCTCTGCCAACAACACGGACCGGCCAGGCTCAAGACCCGGCCGGCCTTCGAGTCGCTGCTCGGCGCCATTGCCTCCCAGCAGATCTCGGGGCGTGCCGCCGCCACGATCCTGGGCCGGCTGCGGCGGCGGGTCGGTTTTACCCAGCGGGCGCTGGCAACAGCTCATCTGAATACCCTGCGGGCCTCTGGGTTATCCCGGGCCAAGTCGCTGGCCACCCGGGACCTGGCCCGCTTTGCCCGGGCCGGCGGCCTGCGCGGACTCGATCGGATGTCCGACGAGTCGGTCATCGAGCGACTGATCCAGGTTCGGGGAATCGGGGTCTGGACTGCCCACATGTTCTTGATGTTTTCGCTTGGGCGGGTCGATGTCTGGCCCATCGGTGACGGCGGGGTTCAACGAGCGGCTGCCACCCTGTACGGCACCACTGATCAGGAGACGCTGCTCGACCTGGGGGAGCGGTTCCGGCCCTGGCGCAGTCACGCGGCATGGTATCTCTGGCGCTCACTGGATGGCTGATCGATGACTCACCGCGCGAGCTTGGCGGCCTGCATCACATTGCTGCTCCCGGCCAGCCTCCAGGCCCAGGGGCTGCCGGTCTGGCATCAGCTCAATCCCGTGGCCCAGAGCCGGAGCAGCCTCTACTTCCAGCCCTTCCGCCCAGCCAAACCCGGACTGTCGGTCGAATTCGGCCTGACCTATGGCACCGCCATAGAGCTGGCGGTCAATCGCGCCACCGGCGATACCGCCTATCTGCTCGACGCCGAGCTGATGCGGCTCAACCTGGCGATGCGGCGCGACCTCGATGCCCGGAACTACGTGGCAGTGGAACTCTTCGCGGGCGGGTCGTATGACGGGATCTTCGACAAGGCGGTCGACGGCTATCACTCGCTGCTGGGCATCCGGTTTCCCGAGCGGGCGGGCCGGCCGACCAACCAATTCGCCTACCGGCTGCGCGGACCTGACGGTCAGCTCATCATCCGCCAAAAATCCGGGCTCTACCTGGGTGACCTCAGGCTGTCCGCCGGGCGGCGGCTGACCCCGCACTGGCAGCTCGAGTTCTCGGTGACCCTGCCCACGTCGACCGCGCCGGCTGGGTATGGCATCGGGACCGTGTCGGCCAGTGCACTCACGGCGCTGCGGCTGCCGTTAGGCAGCCATTTCTGGTACGAGGGAACGGCGGGTTTGGGCTTCACGCCCACTCACGGCGAGTTGAGTGACTGGCAACGCCAGGTCTTTCTCCTCGCCACCTCAGGACTGCGGTTCCGGCTGGGGCAGAAGAACAGCCTGTATGCCAACCTGATCTTCCAGTCACCCGATTATTCGGGATCGCTGGTTCGCGGGCTCAACAACGCCGAAATGGATCTCGATTTTGGCTGGATTCTGAAAACCAGGAGCGGGCGGGAGTGGCACTTCTCAGCCACCGAGGACCCCCAGCCGAGCGGGCCGGCAATCGATCTGATGCTGAGGGCTGGTGTCAGCTGGTAGGAACTGCAGGCGAGAGACGATAGGAAATAGGCAATTGGGGAAATGGGATCCCCCGCTGGTCCTATCGCCTCTCGTCTATCGCCGACGTCTCAGGCGACGGGCTTGGCCTTGAACAGGAATTCCTCCATCTGGGCGAACAGGAACTCCTTGGACTTGGTTTCCCGGACCTGGAGCGAGTAGTGGTTGATCAGCTGCTGCTGGGTCTTGAGCCAGCTGGCCCAGCAAGTCTGACAGATCTGTTGGTAGACCCGGAGGCCGATGTCATTCTGGAAGGGGCGGAAGGGAAGCTGGTCTCCGGTCTCGCCACAGCGGGTGCAGGTAATGGTCGCCATGGGCCCCAAGATAATCACTCCCCGCGCTTGAGCGCCTTGACCCCACTCGCGGTGCCGACACCGGTACCGACGCCGAGCAGCAGGGCCGCGCCCTTGGTCACCAAAGGCAGGAAGAACACTACCGGCGAGGCGATCGCGATGACGACGATGCCCACCACCCACGGGACCCAGGGCTGGCGGACGGCCTCAACGAAGCGGAGCCGGTTGCGAACGAAGTTACGGGTCAGGACAAAACCGCCGACAGCCGCGGCGGCGACGATGGCGAGTCTGAGCAGGTCGAGCATGGCGGGTCTCCGGGCAGTGGATCGTGGAATCGGTTACGTGTTGCAGTACGCAACGTGGAGCTGGGAAGATTCAGGAAGGCGACGACCGTTGGACCGACGGAACGATGGAAGGGAAATGCCTTGATCTGGTGCCCAACGAAATAGCTTCGGCCCGCCCGCCCGCCCGCCCGCCCGCCCGCCCGCCCGCCCGCCCGCCCTCTCACCTCTTACCTCTCACCATCTGACTGCCACACTGCCCCAGCTGAACCCCGATCCGAACGCCGTGAATACCAGCAACTGACCGTCCTTGACTCGACCGGCGCGGACACACTCATCCAGCAGGATCGGGATGGTGGCCGCGGTGGTATTGCCGTATCGCTGGATGTTGTTGTAGACCTGGTCGTCGCGCAGGTTGAGCTCCTTCTGGACGGCCTCGGAGATCCGGAGATTGGCCTGATGGGGCAGCAGCAGGCTGATGTCTTCCACCGAATTGCCCGTCTTCTTGAGTACCGCCCGGACACTGGCCGGCATGGTGGTCACGGCATGGCGATAGACCTCCTTGCCATCCATGCTCAGGAAATGCTTCCCCTCGGCCACCTGCTCGACCGACACTCGCGGGTGATACATCGATCCCGGCTTGTCGACCCAGAGCAGCTCGGCGTGGCGACCATCGCAATGGAGGTCAAAGGCCAGGAGCCCGCGATCAGGCTGCTCTGACCGGGCCACCACCGCGGCCCCCGCGCCATCGGCGAAGATCACCGCCGTGTTCCTGCCCCGGGTGGTCACGTCCATTCCGGTCGATTGCACCTCGGCGCCAACCACCAGGATCCGCTGGAACTCACCGGTCGCGATCCACGCCCTGGCCAGCGACAGGGCGTAAATGAACCCGCTGCACTGCATCCGGATATCGAGCGCCGGAATGCCGGGGATGTCGAGCAACCGCTGGAGAAAGACCCCGCCGCCCGGCGCGAAATGATCGGGCGTGGTCGTGGCGTAAATAATCGCGTCGAGCTCGCTGGCCCGCACCCCAGCCATCTCGAGTGCCTTGAGACTGGCGGCATGGGCCAGCCCGGCGCCGGTCTCGCCCTCGGTCACCCAGTGGCGTTCCTGGATTCCGGTACGGACCCGAATCCACTCGTCAGAGGTGTCCATCGACTTCGAGAGGTCGTCGTTGGTGACCACCCGTTCGGGAACTGAGAATCCGGTGCCGATGATTCGGGCGGAATGCATAGAAGCTCGGGGTTGGAGTATGCTGCTGAGTGCTGGACACTAACTTCCAGGTGGTTCACGATTCACGGTTCTTTCAGGTTCCGCGTACCGGGTCCCGTGGCGCCTCCGATCATATCCTGGCTTCGCCTTTCGCCTTTCGCCTTTCGCCTTTCGCCTTTCGCCTTTCGCCTTTCGCC
>JBDTTF010000269.1:0-12805 GCA_039930765.1 Gemmatimonadota bacterium
CTGGCCTCCCACCGCACCGGGCGAGTGCCTTCCTTCAATTCGTGGCTGGCATGGCAGGTGACGCAGCGGTCGATCCCGGTTGTGGCACCACTGGCCAGCAGGATCCGGTTAGTGGCGCCGCAGCGGGTGCAGATCCACTCGGCGGTCTCGGACGCGATCAGTGCCATTGCTCAACCCCCTTGAGGTATTGGTGGATTGCCGGATTGAAGTATTTGGGGGCATCACCCGAGGCCCCGTCCGCAAAAGCGCCCCCCAATCCAGCCAGCTTCAATCCGTCAATCGTCGCTACGACTTGTTGCCCAGTCTCGCCAGCGCCTTGCGCACCAGCAGGGCCGTGTCCTCCGACTCCGCTCCAGTCAACGCCGCGCGAACCGCCTCTTCAGCGCTGGCCTGCGAATATCCCAGCCGCACCAGCGCCTTGACCGCCGTTTCCGCCGGAGCGGAGATACTGACCGCTCCCGCCGGCTCGGCACCCAGCTCGGGGTGTTCCTCGAACTTGTCCCGCAGCTCGAGCACCAGCCGTTCGGCCTTCTTGCGGCCAATCCCGCTGACCGTGCTGAGCAGCGTCAGGTCCTTGTTACGAATACTGCGCACGGTCCGTCCGGGACCGAGAGTCGAGAGCAGGGCCAGCGCCAGCCTGGGCCCGAAGCCGCTGGCACTCAGCAGGGTCGCGAACACCGCCCGATCGTCCGGCTGGTCGAATCCGTAGAGGAACCATCCGTCCTCCCGCACTACCAGCTCGGTGTGCAGAATGACCCTGCTTCCCTCCGGTGGCAATCGCTCCAGGGTGCCGAGCGGCGCGGTGACGGCGTAACCGACTCCGCCGTCGGTCAGGATCAGAAGGGTGTCGCCGCGGCGGGAGGCCAGGGTACCGGCAAGCAGCGCGATCATCGAATCATCCGGATGCGTTCCGCCACTCCGCCACGCAGGATATGGGTCAGGGCAATGGCCACCGCATCGGCGGCATCCGCCGGTCGCGGCGCGCTGGTCAGCCGGAGCAGCTGGGCCACCATGTATCCCACCTGTGGTTTGGCGGCGCCACCCCGTCCCACCACCGTGCTCTTCACCAACCTCGGGGCGTATTCGGCGATCCTGAGACCGGCCTGCTGCCCGGCCAGCAGGATGACCCCGCGGGCATGGCCCAGGGTAATGGTCGTGCGCACATTCTTGCCATAGAAGATGCCTTCGACTGCCAGGACATCAGGACCCAGCCGCTCGATCAGGCCGACCAGCTCCTGGTGAATCAACTGCAGCCGGCTGGCCAGCGGACTCCGGGCCGCGGTACGCACCACGCCGCATTCAACCAGCCGTGAAGCGGTGCCGCGACCGCCCTCTACCAGGCCGTAACCCAGGATGGCGGTGCCGGGGTCGATGCCGAGGACTTTCACCCTGGGCCGGCCCGGCTCAGGCCGAGGCCTCTGCCATGGCCGAGGCGTCGATGTCAAAATTGGAGAAAACCTTGGAGACGTCGTCCAGTTCTTCCAGCGCTTCCATCAGCTTGAGCATTTGCTCGGCCTGCTTGCCCTCGACCTTCACCGTGTTCTTGGGGACCATGGCCAGCTCGGCGGAGGCCACCGTGAATTTCCGGCCCTTGAGCGCGTCCTGCAGCGCGTGGTAGGTCGGCGGAGTGGTCGAGATCAGGTACTGGTCGCCCTCGCGGCTGAAATCCTCGGCGCCCAGGTCGAGCGCCGCTTCCAGGGTGCTGTCTTCCGGGTACTTGTCCGCATCGAGCCAGATCTGGCCTTTTCGATCGAACATCCAGGCCACTGAATTGGTTGCGCCCAGGTTGCCGCCATTGCGGCTGAACGCGTGGCGAATTTCAGCCACCGTGCGATTGGGGTTGTCGGTCGTGGCCTCGATGATGACCGCCGCCCCGCCGGGGCCGTAGCCCTCGTAGACCACCTCTTCGAAGATGACCCCTTCGAGTTCGCCGGTGCCCTTCTTGATGGCCCGCTCGATGTTGTCGCCCGGCATGTTGACGGCCTTGGCGGCGTCGATGGCGGTGCGCAGGCGGGGATTGCCACCGGGGTCTCCGCCGCCGTGCTTGGCGGCCACGGTGATTTCCCGGATGACCTTGGTCCAGTTGGCGGCCCGGCGCGAGTCGGTGACCGCCTTCTTGTTCTTGATCTGTTTCCATTTACTGTGGCCGGCCATCAGGCACCCCCTTCTCTGGACCCAGCCGGGCTCTGCTGCCGGCGGAGATTCGGGCTAAAGAATAGCCGTCGGCCAGCAGGGCGGCAACGCGTCCGCGGGTTGACCCTCTCTGAAATCGCCACTAGTCTCCTCTCCCCTATGACGAAACATCCGAATGGCTGGCGCGGCACCGTCCTGATCCTCGGCCTGGTGGCTATCGCGGGCTGCCGCCCCGACGCCAAGCCGCACACCCCGCGGCTGCAGGATGCGCTGCCCTACCTGCCGTTGCCGCCTGATCCACATTTCGTCTCCCGGACCGGTGTGGATAGCGCGATTCAAGTCGTGCTGACAACTCCCTACCCGGTCGATTCGATCGTCGTGCTGTACCGGGGACTGCTGTTGCGTCAGTCGTACACCCTGGCCGGCGATCAGCCGGCGACCGGTGGGGGCAGGGCCCTACTCGCCATCAAGAACGGCCAGCCGCTCTGGATCATGATCGGCCCCGACCCGGCCGGTGCCGGTACCCGGGTGTCGATCAATGGCGCCGTGAAAATTGGACCGATTGATTCCGGCCCGGCCAAGGCTGGCAGTGCACCCGACTCCGCCCGCAAGCCTGCACCGGCCGTCACCAAACCGACTTCTGGCAAGAAGGGACACCGCTGAATTCCGGCCAGTTTCATGAAAGTCATTGGAGCGGATCGCGGTCGATCCGCTCTTTTTTTGTGGTCCCGGACCGGAAACCGGACTCCCCGCCGGCGCGTACAGCTGGCCTCACGCCATGGGCCCCGCCGGCGTAGTTTCGATTCGAACTGTACGCGCCCGACTCAAGGAGTGCCGACCGAATGGCTGACCTGAAACTGGTGACCGACCCCGCCGCGCTCGATCGCAACCGGCTGCTCGAGGCGGCCACTCGGCTCCGGGCCGAAGTTGCCCGGCGAATCGTGGGGCAGGATCGGGTCGTGGAAGAAGTGGTCATGGCCATGCTGGCCGGCGGGCATGCCCTGCTGGTCGGCGTCCCCGGCCTGGCCAAGACGCTGCTGATCCGGTCGATTGCCGAAGCCATGCTGCTGGAGTTCCGCCGGATCCAGTTCACCCCGGACCTGGTGCCGAGCGACATAACCGGAACCGAGATAATGGAAGAGGATGGCGCCACCGGCGCCCGGCGGTTCCGCTTCGTTCGGGGGCCGGTCTTCGCCAATATTGTCCTGGCCGACGAGATCAATCGGACCCCACCGCGGACCCAGGCCGCGCTGCTCGAGGCCATGCAGGAGCATCGGGTCACCGCAGCCGGCGAGACGATGGCCCTTCCGGAGCCGTTCTTCGTCCTGGCCACCCAGAATCCCATCGAGCAGGAAGGCACCTATCCGCTGCCGGAGGCCCAGCTCGACCGGTTCCTGTTCGATATCCGGATCGACTATCCCAGCGAGCTCGAGGAAATCGGCATCCTGCGGGCGACCACGACCGTCGATGACACCGCGCTCAGGCCGGTACTGGGCGCCGCGGAAACAGTGGCGCTGCAGCGACTGGTCCGTGAACTGCCCGCGGCCGAGTCGATTCTCCGGTACGCCGCGGCGCTCACCAGGGCCACTCGACCCGGGACCCCGGAGGCCCCGGCGCTGATCAAGCAGTATGTCCGCTGGGGAGCGGGGCCACGGGCGGGCCAGGCGCTGGTACTCGGCGCCAAGGCGCATGCACTGCTGAGTGGCAGGCACGCGGTGGCGCCGCAGGACATCCGGCGCGTCCTGCTGCCGGTGCTGCGGCACCGGGTACTGGTCAATTATGCGGCGGAAGCCGAGGGGATCACTCCGGAGCGGATCATCGACGCCCTGCTGGCCCACGTACCGGCGCCGGCCAGCGGGATCAACGTCTAGGTGACAGGTGAGAGGTGAGGGGTAACAGGTGAGAGGGAACAGGTGAGAGGGAACAGGCAAGAGGCCCCATTCTATTCGGTCGCTGCGCGCCATCAGCGCCAGGTCATGAAACGCACCTCCCTTTTACCTCTTACCGCTTACGGATCAAGTAGATCCTCGAACCGCAACCACCTGCGGTGGAAATACAGGTCGACGAACCCCGTCGGGCCGCCCCGATTCTTGGCCACGATCAGCTCAGTGGCTCCCTCCACGCCGTAGCCCGGCCGGTACATCTCCTCGCGGAACACCGCCAGAACTACATCGGCGTGCTGCTTGATGGCGCCACCGCCGCCCAGGTCGTCGAGCACCGGCCGGGGGTCTTCACGATCAGCCCGGTGATGCGGCAGGTGGGCAATGCCCAGTACCACGAGCTTCCGGTCCAGCGCCAGTGACTTGAGCCGCCGAGTAGCGTCGGCCAGCATGTCATCGCTGCTGGCACCGCTGCCGACGGCCTGGTGGATATTGTCGACCACCAGCAGGTCGATTTCGGGCTGGCGGGGACCGGTGGCCTTTTCGACTTCCTCGAAGTTGCCGGCCAGCTTGCCGAATCGCAGTGGCAGGTCCCGCAGCCGGAGTGCTGCCAGTCCCACCGCTCCGCGCGTCTCCTCGTTGAGCGTCCCGCGCCGCAAGTCATCCAGCGTCGCCCGTCCTTCCATGGCCAGGACCCGCTCCATCAGCCGGTCCTCACCCATCTCACCGCTGAGAAACAGCACCCTGGTGCCGCGACTGGCGGCCCGGCTCGCGATGCTGAGCGCCAGCGAGGACTTGCCGCTGCCGATATCGCCGGCGAGGACCACCAGGTCCTCCGGCCGGAGTCCGCCACCGAGGACCTGGTCGATCGAGGCAAAGCCGGTGGCCACGCCGCCGGGAACGACCTCACGATCCTGGACGCGATCCAGCCGTTCGACCAGCGCCTCAACGGTCGAACTGGGGCGGCGGACCGGGGCGGGCGATTTTCTGGGTGAACGGGCCATGACCTGAAGTATAGACCGGCCGAGGTCAGCGATCCTTGAGCCGCTGTCGCGCGGTCTGCACCGCCTGGCCGATCGCTTCGGCGGCCTCCGTACCGGCGCCTTCGCGGGCCGGCGCCACCAGTTGACTCAGAATGCCGGGAATTTCCTCGGCGCGGGCGCTGGCCAGCTGGAGCACCGCGGCGTGGAGCGCCCGGCGGAGCGGTGCCGGCAGCGTAAGGCTCGACAGGCGGACCCCGAGCGCGGTGACCCGCCGCCGGACCAGCCGGTCGGACAGCGGCGGATCGAGATGGAAGTCCTGCGCCACCCGGAGGGTCAGCCAGAGCGCAAACACCCCTTCGCGCCGAGGCCCTCGACTGATGCCTGGCAGCAGTCCGAGGAGCAGATGGGCCGGCGGCAATCGATCACTCATTGCGGCCGATGCCGGATTGCCGCCGCCACGTCAGCTGGCATGAGCTGGCGGAGGCAGTGATGATGACCCAACGGACACTCGGCGCTGCCGTGGGCACTGCAGGGTCGGCAGTCGAGGTCGCGTTCGAGCACGGTGGCGGCCGCCTGGTACGGGAAGAATCCGAATTGACGGACGGTGGGTCCCATCAGCGCCACCACCGGTGTGCCGCTGGCGGACGCCATGTGCATCACTCCGGTGTCGCCGGAGACGGCAAAGGCCGCCTGGCGCAGCAGCGCTGCCGTATCCTGCAGCCCGAACGCGCCGGCCGCCACTCCCGCCTTGACTCCCGAGGCCTCGACAATCTGGCGACAAAGCTCCAGGTCTTCCGGTCCGCCCACCATTGCCAGGTCGAAACCGTCGGTGCTCAGTGTGATGGCCAGTTCAATCCAGTGTTCGGCCGGCCACCGCTTGGTGTTGTGCGCCGCACCCGGCGCCAGTGCGGCAAACCGGCGCTGCAGCCCGATACCGGTCGCATGCTGCCATTCGGCGGCCCTGGTCAGCGCGGCCGGACCCACGAACAGCTCGGCCGCCGCGCCGTCCGGCTTCACATCGAGCTCGGCCGCGGCCTCGAAATATCGTTCCGCCACCGGGCGGGCCTCGGGATAGATGTCGCGCTTGTGCCGGATCAGTTCCGACCGCTCGTGACGGCGATGATTGAATCCGGTCCAGGTTCCGGGCACCAGAAACCGCAGCAGCCGGGCCCTGAGGCTGCCGTGCAGGTCGAGCCGGTGGGTAAAATCGAGCCGCCGGAGGCTGGCGGCCAGCCCCGGCAGCGAGCCGCCGGGCTCGAGCGCGATGACCCGGTTGACGGCCGGATGATCGGAGACCAGCGGGGCCATTGCCCGCTTGGTGACATAGCTGATCTCGGCGCCGGGATGCCGGGCCTTGAGCGCGCGCAACAATGGCGTCGTGAGCACGACGTCACCGATCGAGCTGAAGCGCAGGACCAGGATTCGGGGTGAATCGGCGGAAGCGGGCACCGCGAGAATGTAGGAGGCCACCCGCAATGCCCGCCAGCGCGTTGCCGGGGGGGAGCACCGCCGGTACTTTCCCCGCATGGCTCGACCGAAAAGCATCCTCTGGGTGGACGACGAAGTTGAGAGCCTGACCTCGCATGTCCTTTTCCTCGAAGAACATGGCTTCACCGTCGATCGGACCGCGCACGGCGACGACGCCCTCGTACTGCTGCAGCGCCAGCCCTACGGCGTGGTACTGCTCGACGAACAGATGCCCGGCCGCCGCGGACTCGAACTGTTTCGCGCCATTCGCGAGATGGACAACGCCCTGCCGGTCGTGATGGTCACCAAGAGCGAGGCTTCCGAGACGCTCAAGGATGCCATCGGGGCCGAGATCTCGGACTACCTGGTCAAGCCGGTCAATCCCCGCCAGATTCTGTCGGTCGTGACCCGCCTGCTCGATGGCGAGCAGATCCGCCAGCAGCGGCTGTCGCGCGATTTTGCCACCCGCTTCCGCGAGCTCGAGGGCCGCCGCGGCGAAGCGATGGGCTGGCGCGAATGGACCGAGCTGGTGGCCGAGCTGGCCCAGTGGGAAGTGCGGCTGGGTGCCGCCGACGAGCCGGGACTTCAGGCCGCCTTGCGGGACCTGCAGGCCAGCCTGCGCCAGGATTTTGCCCGGTTCATCGGCGCCAATTACCCGCGCTGGCTGCGCGAGGGCGGCGCTGATCGTCCGCCGCTGAGCGTCGACGTCGGCGCCGAGTTCCTGGCGCCGCTGCAGCGGGCCCACGGCAAGGCGCTGTTCGTGGTGGTCGACTGCCTCCGGCTCGATCAGTGGGAGGTGTTGCGGCCGCTGATCGCGACCCGATTCGATATCGAGACCGCCCACTACTTCTCGATCCTGCCCACCGCCACGCCGTTTGCCCGGAACGCCATCTTCAGTGGACTGCTCCCGTCGGAGCTGGCCGCCCGCCATCCGACCTGGTGGCGCGGCCTGGGCAGCGACGAATCCAGCCTCAACACCCACGAGGCGGAATTGCTGGCCGAGCAGCTCGAAGAGCTGGCCGGCAAGCCGGTACCGGTGCGGTACGAAAAGGTGTCGTCGCCGGCGGAAGGGGAGGCACTGTTGCGGCGGCTGCCCGGACACCTGAGCCAGCCCGGGGTGACCGCGCTGGTATTCAACTTCATCGATCAGTTGACCCACGGCCGCAGCGAAAACCAGGCGCTGTTCGAGGTGGCTCGTGACGCCGCGGCGCTGCGGAGCCTGACCCGGACCTGGTTCGAGCGCTCACCGCTGTGGGCCGCGCTCCGCGAGGCCGACCGGCGACAGGTCCCGGTGCTGTTGACCACCGATCATGGCTCGATCCACTGCCACACCCCCGCCACGATCTTTGCCCGGCGGGACGCCACCAGCAACCTGCGCTACAAGTTCGGCGAGGACCTGCGGGCCCAGGACCCCGAGGCGGCGCTGTCCTTCAGCGACATGGCCGAGATCGGGATGCCGCCCGCCGCCCCGGGGGTCAGGCTGCTGGTCGCCACCGGTGACCGGTTCTTCGTCTATCCCACCAAGCTGCGGGAGTACCAGGCCCGGTACCGCGGCGCCTTTCTGCACGGCGGTGTGACGCCGGAAGAGGTGGTCCTGCCCGTCTCCCTCCTGCTGCCCCGCGGCAGCGGCCGCGGCTGAGCCCCGGGCGCACGTGAGTACTGGCCGCCGGCTGGTCACATATCTCGCACCGTACCGCGGTCTGTTCGTGGCGGGCATCATCGCCACCACCCTGGCCGGGATGCTCGACAGCGTCGTCATCATCACCCTCATTCCGCTGCTCAAGCACCTGTTCGGTACCGCCGGAGTCCTGGCCGGCGGCAACACCTGGCTCGAGACCCGGACCGATGCGCTGCTGGCCCCGCTGCTGGCCGGCGCCACCAACGCCCAGGCTGCCGGACGCATCGTCGGCGTGATGCTGGCCGGGCTGCTGCTCAAGAACACGACTTCATATGCCGCCAGCCTGATCAGCGTCCGGGTCCAGGAGGGGCTGACCCGTGATCTCCGCAGCCAACTGTTTGCCCACCTGCTCCGGCTCGACCCCGGCTTCTTCCAGAAGACCCGCGGCGGCCAGCTGATCGGCCGGGTGACCACCGACGTCGATGCCACCAAGGGCGCGGTGGTTGGCGCCCTGTCCTCCTTCCTTCAGAACTTCGTCATTCTGCTGGCCACGCTGGCCGTGATGGCCTCGATCAGCTGGCGGCTCACCCTGCTCACCCTGCTGGCGGCGCCGCTCCTCATCCTCTCGATCCAGCGGCTGCTCGGCCCGATCCGCCGCAACGCCCGGGCCGCGGCCCAGGAGTCCGGCGAGCTGACCGCCACGGTCTCCGAACGCCTCGGCGCCATCCGGCTGATCCGAGCCTACGGCGGCGAGGAGCGGGAAGCGGCCGCCTTTCGCCACCAGGCCAACAACTACCGCAAGCGGATCATCCGGACCCAGCGCTTTGCCATGGTCACCAGCCCGATCAGCGAAGTATTCGGCGGCTGCCTGCTGATCCTGATCATCTACGCCGGGACCATCCCGACCATCACCGGCTCGATCCTGGCGCCGCAGGTGCTGATCGTCTTCCTGGTCTTTGCGCTCAAGATGATGTCGCCGCTCAAGTCGATCAGCCAGTTTCCCAGCCAGATCTCGACCGCGCTTGCCAGCGCCGAGCGGATCTTCCAGGTCCTCGACCGCCCCGCCGCCGAGATCGATCCGCCGGGTGTGCGCCAGGCCAGATTCGAGCGTGACGTGGTGTTCGATCACGTCACCTTTGCCTATGAGGGCAACCCGCCGGTGCTGCACGATGTCAGCTTCCGGGTGCCGCGGGGCAACATCGTGGCGCTGGTCGGTCCTTCGGGCGCGGGCAAGAGCACCCTGGTCGACATGCTGCCGCGGTTTCACGACCCGACCCTTGGGCAGGTGCTGCTGGACGGCACCCCACTCAACGCCTTTTCCCGCCAGTCGCTCCGCGCCCTCCTGGGAGTGGTCAGCCAGGACACCGTCCTGCTCAACGACACGGTCCACGCCAACATCGGCTACGGCCGGCCCGGCGCCACCCGGGCACAGGTCGAAGCCGCGGCCGAAGCCGCCAACGCGGCGGAGTTCATTCGCGGCCTTCCCAGCGGCTACGACACGGTGCTCGGTGAGCGGGGCACTCGGCTCTCGGGCGGGCAGCGCCAGCGGATCGCGATCGCCCGGGCGCTGCTGCGCGACCCGCCAATCCTGGTGCTCGACGAAGCCACCAGCGCCCTCGACACCCAGAGCGAACGGCTGGTGCAGGAGGCGATCGACCGGCTGATGCAGGATCGGACGGTGCTGGTCATTGCCCATCGGCTGGCCACCGTGCGCCATGCGGACACCATCATCGTGCTCGACCAGGGAAGGGTGGCGGAGCAGGGCAGCCACGAGGAGCTGTTTCAGGCCGGGCGGCTCTACCGGCGATTGTACGACCTGCAGTTCCGCGACGAGAAGGTGGCTGTAGCCGCCATGGGCGAGGCATAACCGATGGCCGGCGGATTCCAGGGCGCCCGGGTGGTGCTGATCGATCGGTCCGACGACACCTTTCACGCCGACGGGGCGCACCGCCGGCGAGCGTTGGAGCGTCACGGCTGCCAGGTCACCGCGGTCGAGGTCACCGGTGGCAGCGTCCTGGAACGGCTGCGCCGGCTCGATCTGGCCGAGCGGGTGGCGCGGGCCATTCGCTCCACCTCACCCGACCTGGTGCTGGTGGCCCGCCGCGAATCGCTCGACGCCGCGGACCTCGGCAGCTTGCGTGGGTTGAGTCAGGCACGCTGGGGCCTCTGGACCTCCGATGACATGCCAGACCTGCCGGCGCTCAAGTTCGTGGCCAAGGGTTATGACCGGATCTTCTCGTCCGGCACCGATGTGGTGCAGGCCATTGAAGCCGATTTCCCCGGCAAGGCCAGCTATCTCCCGCTGGCCTGCGATCCCTCGTTCCACCGGCCGATGCGCGCCCGCGGCCCCTTCCGTGCCAACGTGGTGTTCGCGGGCCGGGCCACCGAATCCCGGGAAATGCTGCTCGGTGGCCTGGTCGAATACGGGCTGGCGCTCTGGGGGCCGGGCTGGCGGAAGACGCTGCTGCGTGACTACTGCCGTGGCGAGCTGCCCAAGGCCGACGATTACGTCCGGGCCTACGCGGGGGCCACCGTGGCCATCAACATCCATCACAGTGCGGCACTGGATCCGGCGCTGGCCAGCCGGGGCTGCAATCAGCGGCTGTTCGAGCTGGCCGGCATCGGTGCGCTGCAGCTGGTGGATTTCCGGGCTGACATGGGCTCGCTCTTTTCGCCGGGTGAAGAGCTGCTGGTCTATCACAATGGCGATGAACTTCGGGAGCTGGTCCGACGAGCGCTGTACGACCAGCCGTATCGTGACACCATCGCCGAGGCCGGCCGGAAACGCGCCCTGCACCAGCACACCTACATGCACCGGATGCTGGTGATCCTCAGCGACATGCTTCCCGCCACCAGGAAGTCGTGACCGCAACACCGCCGATCATCGTCCTGACTCCGGTGCGGAACGAGGACTGGATCCTCGAACGCTTCCTGGAAGTCACCAGTCGCTTCGCCGACCATATCGTCCTTGCCGATCAGCGCTCGACCGACGCCAGCCGCGCCATCGCGGCGCGGTTTCCCAAGGTCACCATGATCGACAATCCCGACCTCGGCTTCAACGAGGCCGAGCGCCAGCTGCTGCTGCTGGCCGCGGCCCGGAGGCTGGTGCCGGGGCCCCGGATCCTGCTGGCGCTTGATGCCGATGAGCTGCTGGCGGCCGATGCCCCGGCGTCGGCCGACTGGCAGCGGATGCGGGCCGCCGCGCCCGGCACGGTGCTGGGACTGGAGCGGATCGACCTGCTCCAGGATGAAAGCCGGGTCATGCGACACGGGCTGTGGACCGCCCTGGGCTACGTCGATGATGGTGCGGCCCATCGGCCGCTGCTGATTCACAGTACCCGGATACCGGCGCCGGCCGACGCGCCGGTCCTGGTGCTGCCGCAGATCAAGGTCCTGCACTACGCCCTGGTCAGGCCCTTGGCTGTCGCAGCCAAGTCCCGCTGGTACAGCGTGCTCGAAAACTGCCTCGGCACCTGTGCCAACCCGTTCAAGCGGCGGGCCAGGTACCACGATATGATGGATTTTGCGGGGACGGCGCGGATCGAACCGATTCGGGCTGAATGGCTTGATGGCTGGAAACGGGCCGGTATCCGGATGCGGGGCGACGCGGAGCGGTCGCACTACTGGTACGACGATGAGGTGTTGCGACTGTTTGCCCGCCATGGTGAACCGAGATTCCGGCTGGATGATATCTGGGGCCTCGACTGGGAGCGCCTCAGGCGCCAGGCCCTCGCGCGTGGTGTGACCGGACTGCCGGAACACGCGATCCAGCCGCCGTCCGCCGCCCTGCAATGGGGATTGCGTCTGATCGACCCGCCATACCGCGCCCAGCGGGCGCTGCGCGCCAGGATCACTCCTCGGCACCGCCATGAACGCCAACGCCGCCGGCTTCCCGCTGAAGGATGAGCGCGTGATGCCAGTGCTCACCCTCCGCTGGTTCGCACCTCACGCCGGATCGCGCTCGATCATTCCGTCACTCGGTGCCTGCGGCATCGAGGTCCGGGAGGCGGGGGATGGTCCGGCCGATCTTGCCCTGGCCATGGGTGATGCGACAGCCCAGGCGGGGTGGGATTGGTCGCGCCTCCATCGAGTGCCGTTGATCCTCTACCTCTGGGACCTGCCGCCATGGGCGGTGGGGCGGGGAGGATTCAACCCGGTCTTTTCCCTGGCGGGCCGGCTGATCACGCTGCCGCGGCCCAATCGGAGTGGCGGCCGCGGCGGTCACTTCAGCCGGGTCCGCTGGATTGCGCGTCGGGCCCGCGAAATCTGGGTGCCGAGCGGGACCTCCAGCGCGGCGGTGCAGAAACTGTTCGGGGTGGCCAGTCGACTGGTGCCGTACGGCGTCGATACCGGGCTCTTTGGGTCCGATCCGGGCCAATCGCGAGACCGGCTGATGGTTGTCTGCCCCTCGCCACTGCTGCCGCATGGCAATCACGCCGCGTTGATCCGGGCGGCGGCGCGTTCCTCCCCCAAACTGAAACTGCGCTTTCTCAATGGTGGGCCGGAGCAGCCCGGTCTCGAGCTGCTGGCCTCCGATCTCGGAGTGGATGCTTCATTCGACTCCGGCGCCGACCCGGCCATCCGCCTGGCGGCGTTCAGGGCTGCCGGCGCGGTCGTCTGCTCCAGCCGCTATGAAGGATTCGGCGCCGCCGCGCTCGAGGCGCTGGCCACGGGGGCGCCAGTGGTTGCGTCCGACATTCCATCGCATCGTGAGGTGCTGGGTG
>JBDTTF010000270.1:0-18077 GCA_039930765.1 Gemmatimonadota bacterium
GTGGTCGTCCCGCGACCGGTGGTCGTCCCGCGACCGGTGGTCGTCCCGCGACCGGTGGTCGTCCCGCGACCGGCGGTCGTCCCGCGACCGGTGGTCGTCCCGCGACCGGTGATCGCCGCGGACCGGTGATCGCCCCGGCCCGGTGATCGCCGCGGACGGGGGTGGCCCACGTCGTGGGGGTCGTGCAATGACGCCGAGCCGTAGGGGTCGACCGGCGGTCGACCCCTACGGCCATCCTTTCACTTGGCCGCCCTCGCCGGTCGGCGAGGGCGGCAACCACCTGGCGGGATTGTCCCGGATGTATTTGCGCATCATCGTGAGCCCAAGCCCATCCCGAATGATCCGGTCATGGTAGCTCCGCTGCCAAAGCTGCACCCCAGGACTCTTCTGGAGCTCATTGACCCGCCTGGTGGTCACCGACTTGAACTGCTGCATCAGGGTCGATAAGGAAGCGGGAGGCGCGATGGCGGTGGGGTTGAGAGTCTGACCGATCCGCACGATGGCGTGCATATGATCGGGCATAAGGACGAATGCGTCCAGTCTGACATTGGGGCGAATAACCGCACCGGCCAGCCATTCCTCAATCACAATTTCACCGGCTGCGCTCAACCAGACTCGACCATGCTCGATCCGGGACAGGATCGGTTTTCGCTCGCGAGTGCAGACCGTGATCATGTACGCAGCTGAAGCACGGTAATCATGCTCGCGCCAGCGGAGCCGCTTCCTGCCAAAATGGTTGGAGTAAGGCATCCAGTACTATGGTAAAGACATGCCGAGACTCCCTCACCATTTTTGTGCTTCCATGACCCCTTTCAGGCAGCCCAGGGACCTGCCCCCCGGTTGGTCTGGATCGACTCCCCAGTTGCAAAAAATCAACCGAACGGTTGATAAACCCGGCTTTCCTCTTGGCTATCCGGCCATCTGCCGATACTATTGATCCGCGCCCGGAACACCCGCGCGATCTGTCGGAAGGCCCCCATGGCTGCATCGCTGGTTCAACTGACTCGTACCCCGCCGGCCGTGCCCTTGGGCAAGCCGGAGCCGGTGGTGCGCAAGCCATCCTGGCTCAAGGTCCCGCCACCCGGCGGTGAGAATTACGTCCGCCTCAAGAGCATGATGCGGGACCTGGGGCTGCACACGGTCTGCGAAGAGGCCCGCTGCCCCAACATCGGCGAGTGCTGGGAACACCAGGCCGCCACCTTCATGATCCTGGGGGATGTCTGCACCCGGAACTGCGCCTACTGCGCGGTCTCGCACGGCACTCCGCTGGCCTTCGATCCGGTCGAACCGATTCGCCTGGCCGAGGCGGTGGCCCAGATGGGGCTGCAGCATGTGGTGATTACCTCGGTGGACCGCGATGACCTGCCCAACGGTGGCGCCGAGGCCTTTGCGGCCTGCATCACTGGAATCCACCAGCGGCTCCCCGGCACCACGGTTGAAGTCCTCATTCCTGATTTCAAGGGTTCGGAGCGGGCGCTGCAACTGGTCATGGATGCCCGCCCCGACATCCTCAATCACAACCTCGAAACCGCCGAGCGGCTGTACCGTCTGGCCCGGCCCGGTGGCCGGTATGATCGGGCGCTCGAACTGCTGGCCCGCGCCAAGCGACTGGTTCCTGCCGGCCTCACCAAGTCCGGCATCATCCTCGGCATGGGTGAAGAGTGGGACGAGATCCTGACCTGCCTCCGTGATTTGCGTCGGAGCGCGGTGGACATCGTCACGCTGGGGCAATATCTCCGGCCCTCGGGCAGTCACCTGCCGGTGGTCCGCTATTACACGCCTGGTGAATTCGATGAATTGCGGGCGATCGGACTGACGATGGGATTCCAGCATGTGCAGGCCAGCCCGCTGACCCGCTCCTCATACCACGCCTGGGAGCAGGCCCGCGCCGCGGGCGCGGGTGCCGGCACCACGACTGTCGAAGGGGGCCGCTGATGGCCGCACCGGCCAAGAGCAAGAAGTCGGACACCGCCACCGCCGAACGGTATCGCGGCTACCTGCGCCAGATGATGCTGATCCGGCGGTTCGAGGAAAAGGCCGGCGAGGCCTACAGCCTCGGCAAAATCGGCGGATTCTGTCACCTGTATATCGGACAGGAAGCCGTCGCGGTCGGCACCATGGCCATGCTGGGCCCCAACGACAAGATCACCTGCTCGTACCGCGAGCATGGCCACGCCCTGGCGCGTGGCATGACGGCCCGGGTCTGCATGGCCGAGCTGTTCGGCAAGGCCGCCGGCAGTTCCCACGGCAAGGGCGGCTCGATGCACCTGTTCGACGCCAGCCTTGGCTTCCTGGGGGGTCACGGCATCGTGGGCGGCCACATCCCGCTGACCGCGGGAATGGCATTCGCGATCAAGTACAAGGGCGGCGATGGGGTGGCGATCTGTTACTTCGGTGAAGCGGCCGCCAATAACGGCGCCTTTCATGAAGCGCTCAACATGGCCGGGCTGTGGAAGCTGCCGGCCATTTTCATCTGCGAGAACAACCGCTACGGGATGGGCACCGCGCTCGACCGGGCCAGCGCGATCTACAACATTGCCGACCGCGGTGCGGCCTACGACATGACTCGTGAAATTGTCGATGGCCAGGACCTGCTCGAGGTCATGGCTGCCATGGACCGGGCCGTGGTCCGGGCCCGCCGCCCGTCTTCCCCCACCCTGCTGGAGATCCGCACCTACCGCTTCATGGGCCACTCGATGTCCGACCCGATCCACGGTCACTACCGGACCAAGGAAGAGGTCGAGGCCCATCGAAAGCGTGATCCGATTCACCTCTGGTCCGAAAAACTCATGGCCGATGGCCTCATGACCGCCGAGGCCATCGAGAAGATGGATGCCGAGGTGGTGGCGGAGGTGCTGGATGCGTACGAGTTCGCCGATGCGGCGCCGGAGCCGGCGGCCGAGGAGCTGTGGAATGATGTGTACGCTCCAACTGGTGAGAGGTGAGAGGTGAGAGGTAAGGGGGATCGCATGCTTGAGCCATCGGTTCGCACGGTGAGTCCCGTGGGCAGTCGGCACGCCCTGTCACTTCTCACCTCTCACCTGTCACACCGCCGTCCACCGGAGGCACAGGCATGCCTCTAATCACGTATCGCGACGCCCTCAATCACGCCATCCGCGAGGAGATGCGGCGCGACCCCGACGTGTTCCTCATGGGTGAGGAGGTCGGAGTCTATCAGGGCGCCTACAAGGTCAGCCGAGGGCTGCTGGAGGAGTTCGGGCCCGACCGGATCGTGGACACGCCGATCACGGAGCTCGGCTTCACCGGAGTCGGCGTCGGGGCGGCCATGGTGGGATTGCGGCCGATCATCGAGGTCATGACCTGGAACTTTGCCCTGCTGGCCATCGACCAGATCGTCAATTCGGCCGCCAAGATGCGCTACATGTCGGGCGGCCAGGTCGGGGTCCCGATGGTGATACGCGGGCCGGGTGGAGCCGCGCTGCAGCTCGGCGCCCAGCACTCGCAGGCGTTCGAGGCCTATTACGCCCATATCCCCGGGCTCAAGGTGGTGGCCCCGGCTACGCCGTACGATGCCAAGGGGCTGCTCAAGAGCTCGATCCGCGACAACGACCCGGTGATTTTCATCGAGGGCGAGATGCTGTACAACGCCAAGGGTGAGGTGCCCGAGGAAGAGTACCTCGTGCCGATCGGGGTGGCGGACGTCAAGCGGGCTGGCGATGCCGTGACGCTGGTCTGTCATTCCAAGACCGTCAGCGTGGCGCTCAAGGCGGCCGACGAGCTGGCGGCCCAGGGCATCGAGGCTGAAGTGGTGGACCTGCGCACCATCCGGCCGCTCGACACCGCGACGGTGCTGGCCTCAGTCCGAAAGACCCATCGCTGCGTGGTAGTCGAGGAGGGCTGGCACTTTGCCGGCGTCGGCGCCCAGGTGGTTGATGAGATTCAGCGGGAGGCGTTCGACGAGCTCGATGCCCCCGTCATCCGGGTGACCGGCGCCGATGTTCCGATGCCGTACAACAAGACCCTCGAGCGGGCCGCCAAGGCCGATCCGGGGAAGGTGGTGGCGGCGGTGAAAAAGGTGATGTACCTGGAGTAATTCGGCCGTTAGCCGTTGGCCATTGGACGTGAGCGGTCCATGGCACGGCGTACTGCTTGCTAACGGCTGACGGCTAAAGGCCAACGGCCCACGAGGAACTCAAGGCATGGCAACCAAAGTCCTGATGGAGGCCCTCTCCCCTACCATGGAGGAAGGCCGCCTCGTCGAATGGAAGAAGAACGAGGGCGACGCCGTGGCCGTCGGCGACGTCCTCGCTGAAGTCGAAACCGACAAGGCGGTGATGGATCTGGTGGCCCGCGCCGGAGGCGTGCTGCTCAAGCAGGTGATCGCGGCCGGCACCACGGTAGCGGTGACGTCGCTGGTGGGCGTGATCGGCGCGAAGGGGGAGGACGTTGCTGCGATCGTGGGGGGGCAGGGGGGCAGCGGGGCAGCGAAAGCGCCCGACACTCCAGTTGCGAATGGGGGGGGGGCAGGGGGGCGGGGGGGCAGTCACCGCGAAAGCTACCCCTCCACAAGTGCCAGCGGCCCAAGCGCCGCCTCAACCAGTGCCGCATTCCGTTGCCGCTGCTGTCGCCAACGCCCCGGCTCAGCCCTCCGTATCAAGCGGCCGGATCAAGGCTTCCCCGCTGGCGAAGAAGGTGGCCTCGGATCGTGGGCTGGATCTGAACGCTGTTCAGGGCTCGGGCCCGGATGGCCGGATCATTGTGCGCGATCTGACCAATACACCAGCGAGCAGTGTCCGCCCCCCTGCCCCCCTGCCCCGCCGCACGGAAGGCGAAGCCTTCCGCGACGTGCCTCTCTCCCAGATCCGGAAGACCATCGCCAAACGGCTGGCCACGTCGATCGGTCCGGTCCCGACCTTCTACCTGACCACCGAGATCGACATGGAGCGGGCGGCCGAGGCGCGGGAAGCGCTCAAGGCGCTGGGACCGGAGGGCAAGGTCTCGTTCAATGACATCATCATCAAGGCCACGGCCCTGGCCCTCCGCCAGCACCCCGACTGCAACGCCTGGTGGCAGGACGACCGGATCCGGTACTGGAACGAGATTCACGTCAGCATGGCGGTGGCCATCGAGGATGGCCTGATCACGCCGGTGATCCGCCACGCCGACCAGAAATCGTTGCGCGAGATCTCGGCCGAATCGAAGGACCTGGCCGGACGGGCGCGGGAGCGGAAGCTCACGCCCGAGGAATACACCGGCGGCACCTTTTCAGTTTCCAACCTCGGCATGTTCGACATCGACCAGTTCACCGCCATCATCAATCCCCCCGAGGCCGGCATCCTGGCCATTGGGTCGGTGAGCGACAAGGCCGTGGCCCATGATGGCCAGGTCATGGTCCGTAAACGTCTGCGGGTGACGATGTCCTGTGATCACCGGGTGATCGACGGTGCCACCGGCGCCGCATTCCTGAAGACGCTCAAGACCCTGCTGGAGAATCCGCTGGCGATGGTTTGGTAGGTAGATGGGAGAAGGGAGATGGAAGATGGGAACAGCCCTTCCCCTCTTCCTTCTCCCATCTGCCATCTCCCGAAACACCTTTAGAGGAGAAGTCCCGTGGCTCAATTCGACATCATCATTCTCGGCGGCGGTCCTGCCGGCTACGTCTGCGCCATCCGGGCGGCCCAGCTCGGCTTGAGCACGGCCGTGATCGAGAAGGACAAGCTGGGCGGCGTGTGCGTCAACATCGGCTGCATTCCGACCAAGGCGCTGCTGCACAGCGCGGCCGCGGCCAACCTGATCGCCCATGAAGCCAGGGAGCTGGGGATTTCCACCGGCGAGATCAAGACCGACTACGGCGTGGCCATGAAGCGGAGCCGCAAGATCTCCGAGCAGAACTCGAAGGGCGTCGAGTTCCTGATGAAGAAGCACAAGATCACCGTCATCAAGGGTACCGGCAGCCTGCTTCCCGGCCGGAAGATCAAGGTGGGCGCCGATATCCACGAGGCCAGGAAGGGGATCGTCCTGGCCACCGGCACCCGGGTCAAGGGCATTCCCCAGATCGGGCTCGAGCTCAATGGCACCACGGTAATCAGCTCCGATGAGGCGCTGTTCCTGGAAAAGGCCCCGGCCACCATGGCCATCGTCGGCGCTGGCGCGGTCGGCTGCGAATTTGCCGACATCTTCAACGCCTTCGGCTCCAAGGTCACGCTGATCGAGGCCATGCCACGGATCCTGCCGGTGGAGGACGCCGAATCCTCCGATGCCATTGCCAAGTCGTTCCGCAAGCGCGGCATCCAGACCCTCGCCGGCGCCAAGGTGACCAAGGCGGTGGTGGCCAAGGACAAGGTGACCCTTACGGTCGAGGCGGGCGGCAAGACTGAAACCGTGGAAGCCGAGCGGGTACTGATGGCGGCGGGGCGCGCGATCAACACCGAGAATATGGGCTTCAAGGAAGCCGGGGTGCAGCTCACCGATCGCGGCTTTATCAAGGTCGATCTCAAGACGCTCGAGACCACCGCACCCGGTGTCTATGCCATCGGTGATATGGCCGGCCCGCCGATGCTGGCTCACAAGGGCAGCCGCGAGGGTGTGGTGGTGGCCGAGATGCTGGCGGGACAGCATCCGCATCCGATCCGGTACGATAACGTGCCCAGCGTGACCTATTGCCACCCCGAAGTGGCGAGCATCGGCCTGACCGAGGACCAGTGCAAGGAGCAGAAGCTCGATTACCAGGTCGGCCGGTTCCCGTTCAGCGCCAACGGCCGGGCCCGGGCCACCAACGAGACCGAAGGATTCGTCAAGATCATTCGCGACAAGAAGTACGGCGAGATCCTCGGGGCCCACATCGTCGGCGGTCACGCCTCCGAAATGATTCACGAGCTGGTCGTGGCCCGCGAAAACGAGTACACGGTGGAGGAGGTCGATCTGGCCATCCACGCCCACCCGACGCTCTCCGAAGCCATTGCCGAGGCGGCGCTCGACTCGATGGGCAAGGTCATTCACATCTGACGCAGCAGGTTCCGGGTACCGGGTTCCGGGTTGTTCCGGATCATGTCCCGGAACCCGGAACCCGGAACCATTCATGACTTCTCGGTCTCCCCTCGACGACTCTCCCGCGGTCTCCCAGGTCGGGCTGGCACTCGCCAGCGTGGCCTTTGCCGTGCTGTTCGGTACCGGCCTCATCGCGGTCACGTTGTGGGGAGTACGGGCCCTGCAACTCGGGGTCAGCCAGCCCACCCCGGCGGGCAACTGGGGTCCGGGCGGCGGGTTGCTGATTTTTGCCAGCGTCGGTGGGCCCGTCATCGCCGGCCTCGCGGCCTACGCGCTCATGGCCCCGGTCAAGTCGTACTATCGCCGCGGCGGCCTGGCCATCGTGGCCAGCTTTGCCACCGTGGCGCTGGCACTCATCACCACTGTTCCCATCGATCACTTCATCGGCCCGACCGGACTGCTCGGTCTGGCGTCGATCTGTGCCGTGCTCTGCCTGCTGATGGCCTGGTTGGCCCGGCGCTGGGCCGCGGCGCCGTGACCGAACTCGGCATCCTCGACCTCGGCCGCCGACCGTATCGTGCCGTGCTCGCCCTGCAGCGCAGCCTGGTTGAACGGCGCCGCATCCGGGCCATCAGCCAGGACCTCCTGCTCCTGGTCGAACACGAACCGGTCATCACGATGGGCCGCGGCACCAAGCTGAGCAGCATGCCTATTTCGGCTGCAGGATTGCAACAGCAAGGCACCGAGGTGGTGGAGGTCGAACGCGGTGGCGACGTGACCTGGCATGGTCCCGGGCAGCTGGTGGGCTATCCCATCCTCGACCTGACGACTCACAGGCAGGACCTCCATTGGTACCTGCGTCAGCTTGAGGAGGGGTTGATTCAGGTACTCGGTCGGATGGATCTGGCCGGAACCAGAGTGGCGGGCAGGACCGGAGTGTGGACCGAAGGCCGGAAGATTGCGAGTATTGGAGTTCACGTGCGGCAGTGGGTCACGCTGCACGGCTTTGCCCTCAATGTCCACCCCGACCTCCGCGCCTTTGACCAGATCGTGGCCTGTGGCATCGAGGGAGTGGACATGACCTCTGTCGAACGCGAGCTGGTGTTGTCCGGGCGACAGGGTGGGCTGGGACGGGATCGACTCTGGCAGGCGGTCAAGGAGTCCACGATCGCGTCGATGGCCGGCGTATTCGATCGAGCTCCTGTTACGGCAGATCCCGAGCTGGCCGAGCTCGTGGTTGCGCCGATGGAACCGTAGGACCTGCCGAAGCGTTACTCTCGCGCTGGCAACCGCTTCTGGAGGCGCCATCCTGTCCACCCCACTCGACATCCGACCCACCGATCGCAACCGCCTGCCTCCTGGCCAGGTAGTCACCCGGAAATGGCCGGTGCTCCACTACGGCATGGTGCCGCGCGTGGACCTGACGAGCTGGCGGCTCGAAATCAGCGGTGCCGTCGAACAGCCACTGAGCCTCAACTGGGCCGCGTTCAACGCACTGCCGCACGCTGAAACGCTGTGCGATATCCACTGCGTGACCCGCTGGAGCCGGTTCGATAACGTCTTCGAGGGTATTCCCGTCAGCTCGCTGATGGAGCGGGTGATTCTCAAACCCGGCGCGCACTATGTGATGATCCATGCGGCCCCGGACTACAGCACCAATCTGCCGCTGGCGGATTTCCTGGCGCCCGGCAACCTGCTGGCCCTCAAGCACAACGGTGAGCTGCTGCCTCCAGAACATGGCGGCCCGGTCCGTCTGCTGGTCCCGCATCTCTATCTGTGGAAGAGCGCCAAGTGGATTACCGGAATCGAATTCATGCCTGATGACTACCCGGGATTCTGGGAAGAGAACGGGTACCACATGCGCGGCGAGCCCTGGGCCGAAGAACGGTATGGCCGGCCCGACCCTGTCCGGATGCGCCGGGGGCCTCGAAACTGACCAAGGGTTGACCGAAAACGCACAGATGGGTACTGAAGCTGGAGCGACCGGGCAGCGTGCCCGTTGCCTTTGGGGTGGCAATCCGCCATCCTGAAAGCATGTCCGAACCGCTCGATCCGAAGCGTCTTGAAGTCCAGGCCGATGAGAAGGTCCGCCAGATCCTGGCGGCCGCGGCCAGCTGGGCCAGAGAACTGCCGGCGCCGCTGGCGCCGGCGGTGCGGGCCGTCTGCATCCGTCTGGGTGAGATGGTCGCCGATCAGCGCCACTATCTCGCTCCACTGCCTGAACCCCAGGAAAGCGAGCGGGCCGCGGTGCTGACGCTGCTGGCACAGCGACTGGCCTCGTCGGCGGTGTCGAGCGGGCTGGAAAAGGAATTGTCGGCGCTGAGCGAGATGGAGCTCAAGAGCACGGCCAGCTGGGCGCTGGTGCCAGGAGCCCAGTCCGAGTGGAACACGACGGCCATCCGTTACCTGGAGTCGGCCTCGGACAAGCTGCCGCCGGCCGATCGTCCCGATGCCTACTGGGCCGAGGATGTGGTGGCCGGGGTCATTGCCTCGGTGCGGGCCGTCGTCGGCATCGACGAGCTGCAGGCCCGCACCGAATCCCGCTATTCCGGTGGGGTCAAGATCATCCGCGAGGAGGAAGCCCAGTAGTCCGCTGGCCCATCAGCTCCAGGAACCGCCCGAACACATCGATCCCCTCCCATAACTGATCCAGGTCCAGCTTTTCATTGGGTGAGTGCAGCCCGTCATCGGGCAGTCCGATTCCGCTCAAGATGACTGGCGCGCCGGTCATCCCGAGTTGCGGTACAATCGGGATCGAGCCGCCTGCCCGGATCGGCACCGTGGTCCGGCCAGTGACCTCCTTGAAGGCCCGGTCGAGGACCTGGAACGCGGGGTCGTCAACATCGACCTGCACCGGGTCACTGCCGTGGACCAGCGTGACTTCGACCGTGGCCCATTTGGGAGCGGCCGCCTTCACCGCCCGCTCCAGCGCCCGCTGTACCCACTTGAGGCTGAGTCCCGGCACCAGCCGGAGGCTGACCTTGGCGGTGGCCGCCGCCGGAATGACGGTCTTGGCGCCTTCGCCGACGAAACCGCCGCGGATCCCGTGGATTTCGAAGGTCGGCAGCGCCCAGGTCCGCTCGAACACCGAGTAGCGCTGGATCCCGGTCAGCGCCTTGCCCGTAACCTCCTCCTTCAGGAACTGCTTTTCCTTGAACGGCAGTTTCTTCCAGGCCTTGCGTTCGGCTGCCGTGGGCGGCTCGACCTCAGCATAGATGCCGGGAATCCGGATCCGGCCATCCCTGCCCTTCAAGTCACCCAGCAGCCGGACCAGGGTTTCGATCGCGTTGGGCGCCACTCCGCCATAGGTCCCCGAGTGCAGGTCGCGTTCCAGGGTGCGGACCGAAATTTCGGCGTAGCACATGCCGCGGAGCGCGGTGTAGACCGCCGGGATTCCCGGGGCGTAGTACGACATGTCGCAGACCAGGACCGCATCGGCATGAGTCCGCTCGGGCTCGCGGGTCAGCAGGTCGTCGATGACGTGGCCGCCGCACTCCTCTTCGCCCTCGATGAGGAAGTTCACGTTGAGTGGCGGGATGCCCCCGTCCACCAGTGTGGCTTCATAGGCCTTGAGCAGGCAGTAGACCTGGCCCTTGTCATCGGCCGAGCCCCTGGCGAACAGCTTGCCATCGCGCACGGTTGGAGTAAATGGCGGGGTCGTCCATTCGTCGAGCGGGTCGACCGGCTGCACATCGTAGTGGCCATAGATCAGCAGCGTCGGCGCCCCGGGCACGCGGGGGCTCTCGGCCCAGACCACCGGATGGCCTTTACCCTCGATCAGGTCGACCCGCACGCAGCCCAGCTGGCGGAACTGCTTGACCAGCCAGTCCGCCGCCCGGCGGCAGTCCGCGGCATGGGCCGGCAAGGCGCTGATGCTGGGAATGGCGAGGAATTCCGACAGCTCCGCGAGGCAACGAGCGCGCTCTCGGCGCGAGAATGCGGCGTCCATGACATGTCCTGCAGGAGAAGGGAGTGGAAAAGTACGCCGCCCCCGCCGGAGCGCCAAGCCGCATGCGGCGTGCTACTGGCGGCGGCCAGTCTGGCGGGTATGTTGGCAAATGATCGGCAACCGAGCCCACGAGGTGTTCGATGCAGGACCCGAAGAGCGGTCGCTGGCGCGTCCGCGCCACCTGGCCCAGGAGGGACGCGGCTCGGAGGCGGAGGAGGCCTACCGGGCCGCATTAGCGGAGCAGCCCGGGCTCGACGCCGGGTGGATCGAGTGGTTTGAACTGCTGTCGATCGAGGGCCGCTGGGATGCGGCGCTTGAGCTGGCCCACGAGGTCGAGTCCCGGGGCGGCCGCTCGGCACTGGCGCTGACACTGGCCGGGGCCGCGATGGGCGGACAGGGCCGCCACCGGGAAGGATTGGTCGAGCTCGAGCGGGCCATTGCCACCGAGCCCGATTTTGCGCTGGTTTGGCACGAGGTGGGCCGGGCGGCATTCCGGCTCGGGGAGTACACCCGGGCGCTGCTGGCGCTCGACCGGGCCTTTGCGCTCGAGCCCGGGCCCGAGACCCTGTTTCTCCGCGGACAGGTCCTGCTCGCGGCCGGCCGGTATGCCGCCGCCGAAGTTGCATTCGAAGGGGCTGGCCAGAGCACAGCATCGATCGAGCAGCAGCTCCAGGCCGACGATCAAATACGGATCACCCGCCGGTTCGCTGCCCTGGCGGGTGGGCGGCCCGATCAACTCGGCGCGTCCGAACGCTGGTTCGCCGAGCATGGAGGCATTCCGCTGTCGCGCGGCAGCGACGCGATCCCGGCCTCTGACCGCGTCATCATGGATTCCCTGATCGACCTGGTCAGGAGCTCGGGGTGGCAGTTCACCGAGCTGCGGCCGATGGATGCCTGGTCCGGCTGGGCGGACCTGGCCGACGCGCTCGACCTGCGGCTGGCCAGCGGCCCGATCCCGGCGGCGGCTATTCCCCTTGTCACGGCGGTGCGTCCGCCAGTGGACTCAGCGGAATGGTCCGAGCTGCTGCGCTGGGTCCACGGCCGGGGACGGGGCCTGGTGTTCGTCCTGATTCAGCCGCCTGACGATTCCAGTGCCGACATCGTCGGCCTCGTCGAGTCGGGCGGGGCCGCCAGGCCGGATCAAGCCTTGTCACAGCTGTGCGCCGGCCACGCCGAGAGCCGGCTCAAGAGCCGCCAGCTCACACTCTGATTCTTATTCCGCCAGCAATTCCAGCAGACCGGCCTGCTCAAGCAGCGGCCGGTATCGTGGGTCCCCGATCAAATTCCGCCGGTCGAATGGCAGGTCCGTCAGCACCCGGCGCAATCGGCCGGGGCGCTGGGCATGGCCGGTGAGGATCCAGTCCATGGCGCGGGACCAGTCGCCCAGATCGGCGTTCAGGATCACCAGGCGATCCGATACTGGATTGGCCGTCTGCAACTCTTTCACGGGCTCGAGAGCCGCGCGCCGGTCGGTCCAGTCCGCCAGTTCGCGGCGTCGATCCCGCTCCCACGCCACCTGGTACCCCGAGGCGCGGAAATCCGCGACTAGCTGGTCGGCCCGCTCAGTCGCCTTGCGGGCCTCGAGCTGACGGCGACGGGCGTCAATGGCATCCTCGTATCGTTCCAGCCCGCGGCAGACCCGCCAGAGCCGCTCCAGGGCGGCGTCGTACTTGGGGTCGAGCGCCAGGGCCAGGCGGAGATGAGGCAATGCCTCGGCCAGCTTGCCGCGCGCGATCAGGATGTCAGCCATGCCACTCCGGACAAAGGCAATTTCCGGTTCCAGCCTCACCGCCTCCCGCATGTGGGACTCCGCCTCTTCCGATCGCCCCATCATCTTGAGCCAGGCCCCGTAGTGCCGCTGGCATTCGGCGCTGGCGGGAGAGAGCATGACCGCCCGCTGGAGATCCTGCCCAGCCTTCACGACCTGATCCTTGATCCAGAGTATGGCGACGCCGCGAGAGACCAGCGCGCTGGCCAGGTCCGGGTCGAGCCTCAGTGACCGCTCGTTGAGCTCCCAGTAGCGGGCCCAGGCGGGATCCCACGGCTCCAGGCCGCGAATGGCCGCGACCGAGAAGGTCACGGCGTATCGTTCTATGGCGAGCGGGTAGTCGGGGTCGTGACGCAGGGCCTCCTCGAACGCGGCCCGGGCCTGCATCAGCCCTTCCCCCTGTTGAATGGCGCGGAGCCAGAGATACTCACCGCGCAGATTGGCGTCATACGCCTGCGGGCTGCGGGTGCCACGTTGCAACGGGGCTGCGGTCACCGGTTCGGCGAACCGGTCGGCCAGCGCCCGGGCGATGGTGCTGGCCAGTTCGTCCTGCAGGGCAAAGATGTCATCGAGCTGTCGGTCGAACCGGTCGGACCAGAGTTCGAAGCCGGTGGCCGCATCGGTGAGGGCGGCGGTGATCCGCAGCCGGTTGCCCGCCTTGCGGACACTCCCTTCCAGCACCGTACGCACTCCCAGGCGCTGGGCCGCGACCCGCGGGTCGAGCTTCTGGCCCTTGAGCGCAAAGGCGGCGCCTCGGCTGGCCAGGTTGAGCCCGCGGATCCTCGCAAAGACCGTGGTCAATTCCTCGGCCAGGCCATCGCCGAAATAATCGCTGTCGGGCTCGGAGCTGAGGTTCTCGAACGGCAGGATCGCGAGTGAGAGTCGTGGCGCCGGGGAGGCTGCGGATTCCATCAGCACTGGCGTGTCGATCCGGAGCGCGTCGACGAACTCTGCCACCGTCTGCCACCGGTCGACGGCCCGCTTGGCCAGGGCGCGGTTCACCGCCAGTACTACCCGCTCTGGAAGGTCCGGCCGCACCGTCCTGATCGGGGGGACGGCGTCGACGCAGTGCCGAGCCAGGATGGCGGCGGCGGTGGCGCCGGCGAATGGCGGCCCCCCTGCCAGCATCTCGTAGACCACGCAACCGAGGCTGTAGATGTCGCTCCGGCCGTCGACGGCCTCGTAGCCCGCGGAAGCCTGTTCGGGACTCATGTAGATCGGGGTGCCCAGGGCCAGCCCGATCTCGGTCAGCTGCTCCCCACCGGTTTCCGCCGATGCCCTGGCGATCCCGAAATCGGCGAGCAGCGGCAGGCCGTCCTGCAGCAGGATGTTTTCCGGCTTGATATCGCGGTGCACAATGCCGTGGGCGTGGGCGTGGCCCAGGCCGGCGGCGATGCCGGTGAGCAGCCGGGTGACCTCGTCCACCGGCAGCCAGCGATCGCGATCAAGTCGCTGCCGCAGCGATTCGCCGGTGATAAAGGGCATGACGTAGAAAAGGGTCATGAGGCGGGAGTCGAAAGAGGAGGCGGCCATGCCTCCAACTCCCGCCTCCCGACCTCCAATTTCGCCCGAGTCGAAGACGGGAAGGATGTTGGGATGCTGTAGCCGCGCGGCTACTGCGATCTCCCGGCGGAAACGCTCGGGGCCGATCGCCGCGGCCAGGTCGGGTCGAAGCACCTTGACCGCCACCAGCCGGTCATGTTTGAGATCCCGGGCCAGGTACACGGTTGCCATCCCGCCTCGGCCGAGCTCACGCTCGAGCGGGTAGGACGCGGCGAGAGACTGGCGCAGAGATGCAATCGGATCCGACAGGGTTGACTCCAAATGAATTGGGGGAGTCTATCCACCGTTGGCCGAGGTGACCACCCCCCCCGGCAACCATACCGCCACCTGCCCTGTCCAAGTGCCGAACCCAAGCCAGGAGCTGTTTCACGTGTTCCAGCACCGACTGATCGGCGCCGCCTTCCTCACAGGACTCTGCGCGCCACTGTGCCTCACCAGCAGCGCCCTCGCCCAGACCAAGAGCTATTCCCTCAGCGGCAACCGGGTGGCCGTCTACAACCTGGCCGGCAAGCTGACTGTGGTTGCCGGCAGTGGCTCAACCACGACTGTCGAAGTGACCTCGGCTGGGTCCGACGCCGCCAAGCTGACCGTGGAGACCGGGGCCCACGGGACCCGCCAGGCACTCCGGGTCCTCTATCCCGATGACCGGATCGTCTATCCGGCGATGGGACGCGGTTCGTCCAGTGATGTCCGGGTCGATGACGATGGCTATTTCGACAGTGACCGGGGCGACCGCGGTCACCGGATCGAGATCCACGGCTCGGGCAGCGGACTGGAGGCCCACGCCGACCTCAAGGTCAGTGTGGCGCCCGGAACCTCGGTCGACCTGCACCTCGCCGTCGGTGAGGTCACGGTCACCGAGGTGAACGGCACGATCGCGGTGTCCACCGGGGACGGCAATGTCTCGTCCACCGGGGTCAAGGGCAACCTGGACATCGACACCGGCTCGGGAGATGTGATCGCGGACAAGACTACCGGCGAGCTCAAGATCGACACCGGATCGGGCAACGTGAAGGTTCGGGGACAGTCGGGCGGCCCGCTCACGATCGACACCGGCTCCGGCGATATCCGCCTCACCGACGTGACCAGCGACCGGATTCACCTCGACACCGGTTCCGGCGATATCGAGATCGTGAGCGGGTCAAGCCCGGAAGTATCGCTGGAGACCGGCAGCGGCAACGTCACCGCGGCCTTCAGCGGCAAGCTGTCATCGGTGAAAGTGGAAACCGGCTCCGGCAACGTCGGTCTGACCATTCCCGCCGACTTTGCCGGCAGCCTTGATCTCGAGAGCAGCAGCGACGAAGGCATCGATATCGGATTCCCGGTCCAGCTGCTCCGCAAGGATGAGGGAGAGCTCCGCGCCAAGGTGGGCGATGGCTCAGGCGAGATCCGGATCGAGACGGGAAGTGGGACCATCAAGCTGGGACACTGATAGGTGAGCGGTGAGCGGTGAGAGGGAAGCGGGGAAAGACGCGAGCGAACTCCCGCCTCTTCCCCCGAACCAATGAAATGACCGAGGGATCTAACTCGTCAAACCGGAAACCGGTTCGGCGGGCCAGGTCCCTCGGTCGCTTGGCGTCCTCGGGATGAGGGGTGCTTTCAAGCTGCAAACAAGCACCTCATCCCGAGCACGGTGGCGAGCGGAGCGAGCCCCTGCGAGGGATCGCTCCAGGGTGACCCCTTCGCCCTGAGGAATGGCCTCGGTCCAAATCCGAGATCGTCCGACCCGATCCCTCGCGCCACCTCGCTTCGCTCGGACGTGCGCTCGGGATCAGGGACTTCAAGGCTCCCCTAGTCTCTCGTCACTCGACTCTCGAGTTCAATTTGACAGCCGCCCACCTCCGCCCCATATTCACCTAGCTACCTATGCCTAGCAAGAAAGGTATTCAGTGAGCCGAGCACGCAATGACATCCTCCAGGGAACCCTTGCGCTCCTGGTCCTCAAGTGTCTGGCCGCCCAGGGCCGGATGCACGGCTATGCCATCACCACTCACATCCAGCGGGTTTCGGCCGACCGGTTGCGAGTGGAAGAGGGGAGTCTCTACCCTGCCCTCCACCGGATGGAGCAGGCGGGGTGGGTCAAGGCCGACTGGGGCATGACCGAGAAGAATCGAAATGCCCGCTTCTATAGTCTGACGGCCGAAGGCCGGAAGCAGCTGGCGGCGGAGCAGGAACAGTGGGCCCGACTGACCGATGGCGTCAGCCGGGTATTGCGGCAAGCCTGATCCTCGAGGAGTAACCGCATGAGCCTCATTACCCGTCTGCGCAATCTGTTCGACTCCGATCGGCACGGCCGCGAACTTGACCATGAGCTGGACTTTCATATCGCCGAGCGGGTGGATGGTCTGGTGGCGCACGGGATGGAGCGTGGTGAGGCGGAGCGGCAGGCCCGGATTCAGTTCGGCCATCGTCAGGGTCTCAAGGAAGACACCAGGGCGATCGGAATCGTGGCCTGGATCGACACCCTGGGCACCGATCTCAGGTACGCCGTCCGCGGCCTCCGGGCCAATCCCGGCTTTACCGTCACCGTCGTGCTCTCGCTGGCGCTCGGTATCGGCGCCAATACCGCCATCTTCGGCCTGCTGAACGCCGTGATGCTCAAGTCACTGCCGGTTGCCGATCCCGCGGAACTGGTCCAGGTCACCCGCGGTGAGGATGCGGGTGATGTCTTCACCAATCCGATGTGGGAGCAACTGCACCAGCGGCGAGCGCTGTTCACCGGACTGCTTGCCTTTGGCGACGAGTCATTCAACCTGGCCCAGGGTGGTGAAGCCCGAATGGTCGATGCCGCCTACGTCGGTGGCGATTTCTTTCCCACCCTCGGAGTGGTGCCGGCAGCGGGGCGGCTGCTGACCGGAGCCGACGATGTCCGGGGCTGCCCCGCCACCGTGGTGCTGGGCCACGATTTCTGGCTCAGCGAATTCGCCGGCGCACCGGAGGCGATCGGCAAGAGCCTGCTACTCAATGGCCATCCATTCCAGGTCGTCGGCGTGGCACCGGCCGGCTTCTTCGGAGTCGAGGTCGGGCGCTCCAACAAGCTGTATGCACCGATCTGCAGCGTTGCGATCGTGCAGGGTGCCAACCATCCCCTCGATGAGCGCTCGAGCTGGTGGCTCCAGGTCCTCGGCAGGCCCAAGCCGGGGCTCTCGCTCGATCAGGTCAATGCCGGGCTGGCAGCGCTGGCCGGACCAGTGATGGCCGCCAGCGTGCCCAACTGGGATGCCAGGAATCGCGATCGCTATCTCAAGACGCCGCTCACCGCCATCCCGGCCACGACCGGGCTCTCCGACCTGCGCACTCGCTACACGCCGGCCTTGCTGATGCTGATGAGTGTGGTGGGACTGGTGCTGCTGATCGCGTGCGGGAACGTGGCCAACCTGATGCTGGCCCGCGGGACGGTGCGCCAGCGCGAGATCGCGATGCGCCTGGCCCTCGGTGCCACCCGGGGCCGGCTGATCCGGCAGATGCTGACCGAGAGCGTGCTGCTCGCGCTGCTCGGCGCCGCGGCGGGATTCCTGTTGGCCCGATGGGGCAGCGTGCTTTTGGTGCAGCTGCTGTCCACCCGCCGGGATGTCGTCTCGCTCGACTTGTCGCTCGACTACCGCCTGCTCGCTTTTACCATTGGCGTCGCCGTCATGACCGCGGTCCTGTTCGGTCTGGCTCCTGCCTGGCGCAGCACCAGAATCGACCCGCAGGTGGCAATGCGCGCTCACGGCCGAGGGGTGCTCGAAGGCGGCACCCGGTTCACGCTCGGCAAGGCGCTGGTGCTCGGCCAGGTGGCATTGTCGCTCGTGCTGGTGCTCGGCGCCGCCCTGATGCTGAGGACCTTTCATACCCTGGCCACCATCG
>JBDTTF010000271.1:0-24908 GCA_039930765.1 Gemmatimonadota bacterium
GCAACAGCAACGGCAACTGAATAACGCGAAGCCGCGAAGGGCTCCGAGCCACTCTGACTTCTGTCTTCTCTAGTGAGTGTAGCGCTGCGATGGACGGCAACAGCAACGGCAACTGAATAACGCGAAGCCGCGAAGGGCTCCGAGCCACTCTGACTTCTGTCTTCTCTAGTGAGTGTAGCGCTGCGATGGACGGCAACAGCAACGGCAACTGAATAACGCGAAGCCGCGAAGGGTTCTGTGCTGTTTCGACGACTGGCTGCCGTGGTGGGCTTCACGGTGTGATGGGCGGCAACGGCCACGGGTGACGCGGGGAACAGGATTGCCGCTCAGTGCGGGTGGGAGAAGATCCGGTTCCAGCGAATGGCCGAGAGGGCGGAGAGCGGCCGCCAGCTGGTGGCATCGTAGCTGTAGTAAATGAGGAGCGGGGTGCCCCGGACATTTACCCGGGGCAGAAATCCCCAGTAGCGGCCATCGTACGAATTGTCGCGGTTGTCCCCCATCATGAACAGCGAATCCCGCGGCACCACGATCGGCCCCCAGTCGTGCAGATCGGGCTGGTAGGTGGCCGGGTCGCGACCCACGAGATGCGCGGTCTGCCACTGGCGCATCTTGGAGCGGTACACCGGGTCTTCCGATTTTTCCGGCTCGGCGTGCACGGCCCAGGGCTCGTCGATGGCCTGACCGTTCCGGTACAGCTGGCCGGCCTTCATGGAGAGGGTATCGCCGGTGACCCCGATGAGCCGCTTGACCACCTTGAGTCCCGGCTCCTCCACCGAATCGAACACCAGGACATCGCCGCGCTTCGGTTCCCGGAACGCCGGCAGGGTCTTGCCGATCAGCGGCACCTCGGCCCCATAGACCGCCTTGTTCACGAACAGGAAATCACCGACCAGCAGGGTGTTTTCCATGCTGCCGGAGGGGATCCGGAACGCTTCCACCAGGAAGGTCCGGACCAGGAACCAGATGACCACCGCCACGCCGATCGACTTGAGCCACTCGAGGACGTAGCGGCCGGACGACGGCGGCGCCGACAGCTTGAGGGCCGGATTGGGATCGGGAGGTGGAACGGGAGGGGAGGTCAGTCCCTTGGTGACGGTCATTCGGATCCTAGTGAGGCCGGACGCCGATGCGGCTCCAGCGAATCGCGCTCAGGAACGGCAGGGGCCGCCAGCTCGACGGGTCATAGCTGTAGTAGATGACCAGCGGCGCGCCCCGGATATTGTGCCGAGGCAGGAAGCCCCAGTAGCGGCCGTCATAGGACTGGTCGCGGTTGTCGCCCATGGCAAAAAGCGAATCAGGTGGCACCACGATCGGTCCCCACTGATACAGATCGGGATGGTAATCCGCCGGGGCGGGTCCGACATAGTGCGGCAGTTGCCAGCGGCGCATCCGGTCGCGGACCTCCGGCGCCTCGGAGCGAAGCGCCGGCGGCGGAGTGATGTACGGCTCGACCATTGCCTGGCCATTCCGGATCACGGTGCCGTCCCGCATGCTGAGGGTGTCTCCGGCGAGGCCGATGACCCGCTTGACGATGGTCAGGTCCTCTTCGACCGAGTGGAAGACCACCACATCACCACGCCGCGGTTCGCGGAAGCCGGGCAGCCTGGCGTGCAGCAGCGGCACCTCGGCGCCGTACAGCGATTTGGTGACGAACAGCCAGTCGCCGGGCAGCAGGGTGCCTTCCATGCTTTGACTGGGAATCCGGTAGCCCTGAACCACGAAGGTGCTGATCACCAGCCAGACCGCAAAGGCGACCGCCACCGTCTTGAGCAGCTCCAGCAGTTTCGATTTCACTCAACCCAGTCCGCGATGAAGAGATCGATCCCCGGCACCCCTTCGTGACGGTTGGAGGCCCAGACCAGTTTCTTTCCGTCGGGACTGAACATCGGGAAGCCATCGAATTCGCGATTGGTGGTCACCTTGTCGAGCCCGGTGCCATCGAGGTTGACCAGGTACAGGTCGAAGTGGCCACTATGGGGATCCTCCCAGTTCGACGAGAAGATCACGCGCTTGCCATCCGGCAGGAAGGAGGGCGCGAAGTTGGCGCCGCCCAGGCGGGTGATCTGCCGGGGATTGCTGCCGTCGGCATCGGCGGTCCAGAGCTCGACGTGCGAGGGCCGAACCAGCCGCTGGTGAAGCAGCTTCAGGTAGTCGGCGGTGTCGGCGGTGGTGGTCGGATAGCCGGCCCGCCAGATCAGGTGCTTGCCATCGGGCGAGAAAAAGGCGCCGCCGTCGTAGCCCATCCGGTGGGTAATCCGGTGGACGTCGGAGCCGTCGATGTTCATGGTATACAGCTCGAGATCGCCGTCACGGGTGCTGGTGAAGATGATCCGGGTGCCGTCGGGGCTGAGGGTTGATTCGGCATTGTAGCTGCCGTCATGGGTCAGCTGCTTGAGGTCGGAGCCATCGGGCTTTGCAGTGTAGATCTCCAGCTCTGACAGCGGCCAGACATAGCCCTGCGAATGATCCGGCGGGGCCGGGCATTCGGCGGCATGGGCAAAGGTCGAGCTGTAGAGCACCCGCTTGTCGTTGTAATAGAAGTAGCCGCAGGTGGTGCGGCCCAAGCCGTTGGAGATCCGGTGCAGCCCGGAACCGTCGGCGTTCATGATGTATTCCTGGTCGCAGGCGCTGTCGACCTTTTCCTGGCGCTGGAAGATCAGCTGCGTGCCCGTCGAGTTGAAATACGATTCCGCGTTGTTGCCGCCAAAGGTCAGCTGCCGGATGTTGCGCAGGTGCCGCTCACCGGCCATGGGCTGGACATACGTGGTCGACGCTGGCGTCGTGGCGGGAGGCGGCTGATGGCCGCAGGCCAGGACGCCAAGCAGAACAATTGCGAACCGTTTCATGCGTTGAGCGCCTCCAGGACCAGGCCGGCATGGCCCAGTGGTTTGACTCGTTCAAAGATCTTCCCGATCCGTCCCTTGGGATCGATCAGGAAGGTGGTCCGCAGAATCCCGAAATATCGATGCCCGAACAGCCGCTTCTCGGCCCAGACTTCATACGCCTCGGCGACGGCATGATCGGCATCGACCAGGAGCGGGAACGGTAACTTGAACCGGGTGCGAAATTTCCGGTGCGAGGCTTCCGGATCGGGCGAAATGCCGAACACCAGCGCCCCGTTCTTCCGCACTGCCGCCCACCGGTTCCGGAAGCTGCAGGCCTCGGCGGTGCAGCCTGGGGTATTGTCCTTCGGGTAGAAGAACAGCACCACAGGATTTCCGCGCAACGACTTCAGCGAAACCCGGTTGCCGCTGTCGTCAGGCAGGGTAAACAGCGGAGCCATGGTTCCGGTGGTCAGCATCTGTCAGTCCAGGCCTGGTCGAAAGGGTCAGGAGGTTAGTCGCGCCGGGGCTGTGGGCGCCAGCCCATAGCCATCAGGGAATCAGCCGGAGCGGCAGGGGCAGCGAGTGACGGACCCGGAATACCGGATACTCACCACCCCGTCGGATTTCCCTGTCGAAGAAGTTCCAGTTGAGGAAGCCATCTTCCGAAGCAGGCTCGAGGAGGTAGGCCGCAAAGACGCCCTGGCGCTGGCTGGTCGGCACCAGGAACCATCCCGGCCCGACACTGTCGGTGCGGGTCCGCCAGCTGCCCTGCACCGACACCTGCCGGTGACCCTCGAACGGGAACGGCACCGCGGTTACGCTGTCGAGAGCAAATGCCTCAACCGCCCCGGTCCACCGGGCCGGGACCCGCTCGACCACCACGCCCTGGCGCCGCAGCAGGCCGGCGAGGTCGGCATACTGCGGCGGCAGCAGGTAGGCCGCCGGCAGCGCTTCTCTCCGCGCCGCGGTGAACCAGAGATAGGTCGGCATCCGGATCGTCTTGAAGACTCCGGTCCGCTGCCGGCGCGAAAAACCGCTGGCGCCGTCGCTGTCCGCCGCGGTGATTTCGGCAATGACCTCCTGCACCACGGGCGGAGCGTAGACCGAGCGCACCGCGATCGAATCGGGATGCCAGCTTTCGGCGGCGTGAATGACTGCCTTGAGCTGGGTCCGCTGCTCGGCCGCCAGACTGAGGATCTCGCGGACGAAATTGTAGGTGGCGTCAATGCGGAGCGGGAAGGGGTTATTGCTGTACCCCTCGCTCAGGATCGAGAGCCGCCCCCGCATGCCGAAGCTGTTGGTCCCGAAGCGAGGCCGGGGATCGTACGTCTCCCAGCCGGCGATGAGCGAATCCGGTTCCTGATTGCGGAAGTTGCCGTACCAGAAGATCTCCTGCTGGTGGCGGCGCCTGACCCGATCCCGGATGACGGGCAGGAACCGATCCTTCATGTAGTCGTTGGAGGGCGGGCTGTTGGGGTTGAGCCCCGTGGCGTAGGTCAGGGCATAGCCGTGATAACTGCCGTCGGTGGTGTGCAGATCGATGAAGAGATCGGGATCCCAGGTCGTGATCAGGGCCAGTGAACCCCGGGTCTCCGGCGCTTCCATCTTCACGTAGTCGCGATTGAGGTTGAGCCCCTGGCCGTTGAGACTCGGTCCCACGATGGCCGGGCCATTCTGTCCCGGCCGGGTCTTCGAGCCGGGGCCGAACTTCTCGTTGCCGTCGATATTGTAGATCGGGACCGCAATCACGATCACGCTGTCGAGCAACGAGGAGAGCGGTCCGAGCGTCAGGTCCCGGACAATCATCTGCAACGCCTCCTTGCCCTCGACCTCTCCCGAATGGATGTTGGCCTGGATGTAGATCACCGGCTTGCCGCTCCGCGCGGCGGCGGCAGGATCATCCACCAGCGGACGGGCCACAATCAGGTAGGGTATCTCGCGTCCCTCCGGCGAGAGGCCCAGCGTTCCCACCCGCAGCGAGGCGCCGGCCTTTTCCAGTGAGTCGATGAATCCGGTTACATCGGCGTAGCTCGAGGTCTCGGCACCATTGGTCCGTTCAGGCCGGGTCTGCTGGGCCCGCAAGGGACCGGCACCGGCCATCACAACGAGGATGCCTAGCAGGATTTTCATGGCGGGGAAAATAGGGGAGTCGAGAGACGAGAGACGAAGTACCTGGGTCGAGCAACGGTCCGAATCTACTCCACCGCGGGTACCGCTCCCGGTTCCCCGCTCCTGCTCTTACTGGATGGGCACCACGATGCGCACCCCGATCACCTGGGGATAGGTATCGTCGACGGTAAAGCGAGTTTCCGGCAAGACCGCCCGGGCCGTGATGACCGGGCTCCCGCCCCTGCTGCGAGTGCTCGGTGGGCGTGCCAGCTTGAGCTCGGGTGCCCGCGCCAGATCATCCGGGTCGGCGGCGTGCTGCACGAACAGCCTGATGACCGACGGCTCTCCCACCCGGGCCGCAACTCCGCCGACCAGCCGGTAGCCCACGAGGTGGGGATCGTCCGGCGATTCAGCAGCCATGGCCGACCGCTTCTCGGTCTCGAAGATGCCGAGCAGCGGAAAGGAAGTGAGCAGCGGGGCCATGGCCCGCTCGGCTTCCCACTCGGCAAATCCCTCGGCCAGCACCGGGGTCACCGGCTGGTAGTGGGCCGATCCGACTGGGGACATCCGCCATGCCCGGCCAGCCTTTTCCCGGGCATGCTCGTGGAGAATATGAACCCACTCGTGCACCGCGGTCTGGACCGATAACAGCGGAGAGAGCCCGGCTTCCGTCACGATTTCATCGGCAGGCTCGAGGAACCCGGCCTCCCGCATGCCGGCTTCGCGCCCGACCGTGCTGAGTCGATATTCGTTGCCGGCTTCAGAAATCACCGCGCCGGTATCGACCGACCCGGGCAGATGATGGAGCACCACCAGCAGATCGCCACGACTGTGGCGGCCCAGCCACTCACGGGCGTTGGGGTTCTCGGTCCTGACCAGTGAGTCGACCCAGCGATCCGACAGACGCACATGCGGAAAGGCCTGCACATACCCCAACAGGCGCGGCCTGATGGCGGGTGCGGTGTCGGCGTTGCCGATTCCGAGTCCCCGGACCAGCTCGGCCACCGAGTGGCCCGGCAGTCCAGCCGGCAGCCAGGAGTCGGTCAGCAGGAACGAGAGCGCCGCGGCGTGCCATCCGATGGCACTCTGGTAGCCGTCGAGCAGAGTGAGCAGTGCCTTGCGCGAGGGCTCGACGTCCGGACCGGCGTTCTGCAACAGGGCGACGAATGCCGCCGAGTCCGTGGTGCCGAGCTGAAGCAGGCGGTAGACCGCGGTGAGGAGCTGCTCCGTCGAGGCGGTATCGGCACCGGGTTCTCCCATGGCCTGGAGCGCGGGGCGGACCAGCCCGAGGCGGAAGGTCGGCTGGGCTATCGACGCCGAGCGCAGCGCCGCATCGTGCAGGTCGACGATCCAGTTGCCGGCGGGGTGGAACAGCGCCACGAACCGCCGGTGCACGGCCGGGTCGGTAATGCCGCTCTCGATGGCCATCAGGGTGGCGCGCTCGGCGTCGATCGTCGCGGCGCGGTCGAGGACACCGAGGGCGCGGGGACCGCGATCCTGTGGCAGCGAGTTGCCGGTCAGCGCCTGCCAGCCTCCAAGCCGTGCCCGAAGCCGGTAGAGACTGTCGATCGAGGCCGTGGGAGCCAGCAGTGAGAGAAGCTGGGGCGGAAGCGGGCCCGGTATGAGGGTGCCGTCGAGCACGATCTGGCGCAGGGTAAAGCGTGGCAGGGAGGGGTAATATTCCCGCCCCGCGCTCAACCGGTCGGCGCTCCAGTTGCGGATGACATCGTCGGATGCCCGGGTCTGGCCGGCAAAGCCGTTGCCGCGCTGTGCACCGGCGAAGTGCATGCCGCCGAGCAGGGGGGCATCGAAGAAGAGCGAATCGCCGGGATCGCGGATGCCGGTGACCGCGAACAGGGAATCGTTGTCCTCGATGGAGAGGGTGCCCTGCCACTGCTGGCCCTGGCGGGACAGGCGGAGCTCACCGCGGAGATAGGGCGGGATGCCGCCGGTGATCACCAGCACGAAGCGGACCTCGCCCTGGGCATGCAGCGGGGCAGTGGCCAGGCAGAGCCCGGCGGCAACGGCAAACCAGCGGCTCAGTCGAAGCACGATTCCGCGCGGCATCAGCAATGGAGTTCGAGGGTGCGGGACTTGAATTTCCGTGGCAACTGGCCGAAACATAAGGCTACCCACCTCCCCGGGAGTCCAGTCTGACCAGTTTCCAGCCGTCCGCCGCATGATCGGGGTCAGCCCCGCCGCGCTCATCGAAGGCGCCGGCGTGGTCACCGCGGCGCTGTCCGGCATCCTGGAGGCACATCGCAAGCGGATGGACCTGGTGGGTGTGTACGCGGTGGCGTTCATCACCGCGTTCGGTGGCGGCACGCTTCGAGACCTGCTGCTCGACCGGCGGCCATTCTACTGGCAGGCCCGGCCCGAGTACACCCTGCTCATCTTCGGGCTGTCGGTGCTCTATCTGTACGGGCCGAGCCGGGTCCGCCACGTCGCGCAGCATCCGACCCTCGACCTGCCCGAGCAGGTCCTCGACGCCATGGCCGTCGGCCTGTTCGCGGTCATCAGCACCGTCTACGCGCTGGACCACGGATCGACGCTGTTCATCGCGGCGATCTTCGGAGTCATCGGCAGCACCTTCGGCGGGGTGATGCGGGACATCGTCTGCAACGAGGTGCCTCTGATGTTCATTCCCGGCGGGCTGTATGCGACGGCGGCATTCCTCGGCAGCTGGGCACTGATCGCGGCGCTGCAGGTGGGCGCCAGCAATACGGCCGCCGCGCTAATCGGCGGGGTGGTGTGCACCGGGCTCAGGCTCCTGGCCATCCGCTACAACCTCGGCCTGCCGACGGTGCGGCACACCGAGGAATCGCCGGTGCCGCCGAGGAAGCTGTGAGAATAAAGACTAGAGACTAGAGACGAGAGACGAGAGACTAGAGATGAGAGACGAGGGTCAAGAATACATCTCGCCGCACCTTCCGAAGCAACGAGCGGACTCCTGCCACCGCTGGCCGCCCCATTCCAACGCGAATTTCAACCGCGAAAGCCTGTACCACTGGCCGGCGTAAGCGGTATCGAGCGTAGGCCCCAGGCTTGGATGATTCCCGGCCAATACCATCAATGGTAGTTACGCCAAGAACGGTTTGGAGCGAGCATCCAACTCCCTGCGCACATAAAAGTTGGAATTCCGGATGACGCGAAATACTGGAACGAACAGCGGCATCGCTTTTGAATTGCCGCGCCGCATACGGCGGTCAGGCGGCAGCGATAGCAGAATCTCATTTAAACCGCTGGGCAGATTCCTTCCCCCCTCGATAGTCGCGATAATGCTTGGGCTGAGTGGGTGTTCGGGAGAACTGGCTTCCCCGACCTCTTATACCCGTCAGCCCGAATCGGTCCAACCCCTCTGCGTCGCAGGATGCCAGACTCCGGATCCGGCGCCTTCAGCTCCTGGGTAGTACTTGAGTACGGGGTACACAGGGGTTGACTGCACGGGGACCAACCACGGGGCCGACATCGACCAGGACAACCTCGGAGATGCCTGCGAAACTCAGGTTTCGGTCTGGTTTGCGCCGCTATTGAAATACGACCCCAACGACTATTCCCTCAATGAGCCTCACTATGCCGCCAGATGGGTCACGACCGGGCAAACCGTGCGGATCATGTACCTGCTTTCCTACTATCGTGATTGGGGCAGCAATTACTGGTTGTGCACATACAACCCGGAAATTCCATTCATCATTCCGACGTGCGACGAACATCTTGGGGATTCTGAGTGGATCGTCGAGGACATCGTGTACGATGCGGAGACCCAGCATTCGCTATTGAGTCGCGCTGAGTACAGTCAACATGAGGGATCACGAGTGTTCGTCCCCGGCGCGGGACACTCGTATCCACCATTGCAATACCCTGAGAAGTCTGGTGGATACCCTGAAGCATGGGTCGCAATAGGCAAGCACGCCAGTTACGCCTCCGCGGCTGATTGTAGCGCCGCAACCACCGACTACTGCAGCGACTCACCACAAAGTATGCGCGTCAATGCCGGACCGAACGTAAATATCGGAAGCCGAGCCCATCATCTGATTTCACAGGATTGTTCAACTGCTACAAACCCCCTTCATCCCTATTTTGTTTCGGGGAAGACGGAGTGCTATTGGTCCGGCGCACATTTCACTGGCTGGTTTCCCGACAATGCTCCGGGCATCCATGGTACCGACCCATATGACCCGAAGCTCGCCTCGGAGGGGTTCTAAGTATGCACCGACGCGCCGACCTGGTCCGAATCTCAATACTGCTTCTGATTGCCACGACGGCCGGTGTAGAGGCGGCCGCTCAGTCCCCGACTTCGATCAGGGCTACGCAGTTGGCCGCCACGGCGATCCTGCGTCGAACATCTGGCGTACCTTTGCTCACCCCCCTCCAGGGCATTCCGGATAGCACCCGGCACATCGCGTCAAACCAATGGGTCCGGGGTGCGGTAATAGGAGGAATCGTCGGAGGCGTGGCCCTCGCTTCACTGGGCGCTGCGCTGTGCGGCCTGGCCGAAAGCCACAGTTGCCCCGCAAAGGGCGCTGGTTACGGATTTGTTGTTGGCGCGCCGCTGGGAGCCTTCATCGGCGCCCTGATCGGGAGCAACTTCCACAAGCGGGAGTAGATCCGGTCGATCCACGCTATGGAGTTTTCCCCGCCGGGGCAACGCGCTCCACCAGCTTCGGCGTGACCCCGGCTCCCTCAAACAGTCGCTCCTGGCCACCCACCACCACCTGATCGCCAGCCGCCACACCGCTGGCGATCTCGACGAAGCCCTCCGTCCTGACGCCCAGTTGCACCGTCCGCTTCACTGCTTTCCCCTCCTTGGCCAGCCAGACGAAGGTCGAACCCGACAGTGGCACGATGGCGTCCTCGGGAATGACTACCGCATTGGCCCTGACCTCGGCCTGCAGCGATGCCTCGACGAACATGCCGGCCTGGAGGTGCCGCTGTGGATTGGGCACCAGCGCCTTGACCAGGATGGTGCGGGCCGGCAACTGCACCACGGGGTCGACAAAATCCACGGTGCCGGTGAAGGTCTGCCCGGCAATGGCCGCGACCACGAACTGAACCTTCTGACCCACGCGCAGCCGCCTGGCGTAGCGCTCGGGCACGGCAAAGGCAGCCCGTTCGGGGTCGACGGTCTGCAGGCTGACCAGCTTGTCGCTGCTGGTGACGTAATCGCCCAGGCTGACGTAGCGGCGGCCAGCCACTCCATCGAAGGGGGCCCGCACCACGGTGCGCTCCAGCCGAAGCTTGAGCAGGTCGAGTTCGGCGCCCTTTCCCTTGGAGGTGGCTTCCGCCTGTTCCAGATCAGCCGCCGAGGAAGCGTTCTTGGCGATCAACTCCCGGGTCCTGGTCAGCGCCTGGTTTGACAGATCCCGATCGGCCTCCGCCCGCGCCACCTGGGCCTTGAGCTCGGCGTCGTCGACCTTGAACAACGGCTGGCCCGCGCGGACCGCGGCACCCTCCTGCACCACGATTTCGACCAGCCGCCCCGCCACATCGGGACGGAGGTCGATCGCCTGCACTGCTTCGATCTGCCCGGTGGCGCTGATGGCATCGACTACGGTCTGGGTCCGGGCCGCCGCCACTTCGACCGGCATCGAGGGCGCCGCCCCGCCGGCCTGCGCCCCGCCGCCGGCCGCCGGTGACTTGGCCTTGGACCCACAGCCGAGGAGGGACAGGACCAGCATCGAACCAACGACGGAAACTCTCACGCGGCGCATCCTAGGCGGGAGTGGAAAAGCGGCGGCCAAGAATGGCCTCGAGACCGGCCCACGCGAGCCGAGCGACGAACTGGGCCTGGACCAGGTCGGCCTGGGCCTGGGTGAGTCCGACCTGGGCATCGAGCAACAGGAGGATCGTGGCGGCACCGGCCCGGTAGCGCTCGGTCTGGACCCGAAAATTTTCCTGGGCCACGATCAACCCTGTGCCGGTGAGATCGAGCGTGGCGCGGGCGGTGGTGAACGCCTCGTACGCCACTCCGACATCGTGCCGGGCCGCGCGGGCCAGGTCGTTGCTGACCGCATACGCCACGTCACGACTGGTCCGGGCCTGCGCCACCGACAGCTCCCGTTGCCCCTGGTCCCAGATATTCCAGCTGACCCGGATATCGAACTGGCCCACCGAGCGCGCGCTGGGAAAGAAATGATCGTCGAACCGGTAGGCGGTGAATCCGGCATCGAGCCGAGGCAGGTACTGGCCCTTGAGACTGGTCAGGGCCTTGTCAGCGGCTGTGGCCTGGGCTCTTGCTATCCGCCAGTCCGGACCGCTCTCGAGGGCCTGGGTCACCGCTTCGTCGAGGGTGACCGGCAGGCGTTCCGGGACCGGATCGGTAAGCGGTGCGGCATCGATGCCAGCCTCGCTGCCAGTCCGGCGACCCAGCTCATAGCGCGAGACCCTGAGCTCGGTGCCCGCCTTCAGCTCCTCGACCCTGGCCCGGGTGAGTTCGAGCAGCAGCTGCAGTGAATCGGACTGCACCACTGCCCCGCTCGTCACCCTGGCCCTTGCCACCGCCAGCTGCTCGTCGGCGCGCCGCACCCGTTCCGCCGCCACCCGCGCCAGCTCCTTGTCGGCCAGCACCTGGTAGAATATCTGCTCCACCACCAGGGCCGAGCGATAGCGCGCCTTGACCTCTGTGGCGTCCGCGGCCTCGAGTGCGGCTCGCGAGCGGCCCAGCTCGGCAAACTTGCCGAGGCTGAGCACGGTGTAGCGCAAGTTGGCCTGGCCGGTGACCGAGATCTTCTGATTCTGGCCGGTGCCGACGTTGAAGAACTCGGTGGAGTAGTACGACCAGTCGTTGGAGATATCGAGCGCCGGGGTCACGAAGGCCAGGATGGCGTTGCGGCGGCCCCACTCGGCCTCTCCGACCCGTCCCAGTGCCTGCACATAGGCCGGATCGAGTCCGGTGGAACGCTCCAGCGCTTCAGCCAGGGTGATCTGGGGCAATGAGTCAGGGCCGGCCAGCGCCAGGGCGGCGAGCAGCGCCGGAATCATGATGCCTCCGCCGGTGCGGGTTCGGGTTCGGCGACTGCCGCAGCGGCACTCCTCTGACCGATCCGAACCCGGATCGCATCGAACATCACGTAGACCGTCGGCACCAGGAACAGGGTGAGCAGGGTGGAGAACAGCACACCGCCGATGATCACGTATCCAAGTGGCCGGCGGCTGGTGGAACCGGCCCCGAGTCCGAGGGCAATCGGCACGGCGCTGGTGACGGTGGCCACCGAGGTCATGAGAATCGGACGGAGCCGGATCCGGCCGGCCTCCAGCATCGCGGCAACTGCGTCACGACCCTTGTCCCTGAGCTGGTTGGCGTATTCCACCAGCAGGATGGAATTCTTGGTGACCAGTCCGATCAGCAGGATCATCCCGATCTGGCTGTAGAGGTTGATGGTCGATCCGGTGATCCAGAGGGTGGCCAGCGCGCCGGTCACCGCCAGCGGGACCGCCAGCAGCACGGTGAACGGGTGGATCAGCGACTCGAACTGCGAGGCCAGCACCATGAAGACCACCAGCAGCGCCAGCCCGAAGGCAAAGTAGAGCGAGGAGCCGCTCTCGCTCAGTTCGCGGGACTCGCCGGCCAGTGCCGTGGTGCTGCCGGGCGGCAGCACTTCCCTGGCGACCCGGTTGAGTGAATCGATGGCCTCGCCGAGGGTAAAGCCGGGGACCAGGCTGGCGCTCAGGGTAAAGGACGCGATCCGGTCGTAATGATTGAGCTGGCGCGGGCCCACGATCTCGCGGGCTTTGACGACCGAGGAAAGCTGGACCAGCTGGCCGTTACGGCCCCTGACGTAGAGTCCCGACAGATCCGATGGTGTGGCCCGTTCAGCGGCGGCGAGCTGGACGATGACATCGTACAGCTTGTTGTCGCGGGTAAAGGTGTTGACTCGCCGGCCGCCGAGCAGCACCTGAAGGGTGGCGGCGATATCCCCGACCGGCACCCCGAGGTCTTCGGCCCGGTCGCGGTCGAAGGAGATTGACAGCTGCGGCTTGTTGACCCGAAGGTCGGTGTCGACGTTCTGCAGTCCCTTGATGGCGCGGGCCCGCGCCACCAGGGTGTCCATGCCCACGGCCAGCCGGTTGAAGTCGGGATTCTGCACCACGAACTGCACCCCGCTGCCATTGAAGCCACCCAGCGCCGAGGGAATGTTGGCAAAGGCAAATACCCCGGGGATGCCGGACAGCTGCGGCTGGATCTCAGCGACGACCTCCTGCACCGACCGCTTGCGGGTGGCCCAGTCGTTCAGGTTGACGAACACGATCCCGCCACTGACGCCCGACCCGAGGTTGACCACCGAGAACACGTTGGACACGTCCGCGGTTTTCTGGACGATGGCCTCGACCTGCTTCTGGTAGCCGTCGGTGTAGGCCAGCGATGAGCCTTCCGGCGCCACGATGATGATGAAAAAGAAGCCCTGGTCATCGCTGGGGATGAACTCGCGCTTGAGGGTGGAAAACAGGAAGACGGCCACGGCCATCGTGGCCACGGCGCCGCCCACCACCACGACCCAATGGCGCATGGCCCAGCCCAGCAGTTTCGTGTAGCCGCGGGTGATGGCCTCGAACGCCCCTTCGAGCGCGCGATACATCACCCCGTGACGGGCCGGCACCCGCAGCACCCGGGCGCAGAGCATCGGGGTCAGGGTCAGCGCCACGAAACCCGAGATCATCACCGCACCCGCCACCGCAATGCCGAACTCGTTGAACAGCCGGCCGGTGTTGCCCTTGAGGAAGGCCAGCGGGGTAAATACCGCCACCAGCGCAATGGTGGTGGCGATCACCGCAAAGCCGATCTCGCGGGTGCCCTCAGTGGCGGCGGTGACCGGATCCTCGCCGAGCTCTTCCTGGTGCCGGTAGGCGTTCTCCAGCACGATGATGGCGTCATCGACCACGATCCCGATGGCCAGGGTCAGCGCCAGCAGCGTGAGGTTGTTGACCGAGAAATTGAGGAAATACATCACCGCAAAGGTGGCGATGATCGACGCCGGAATGGCCAGGCCGGGAATGATCGTGGCCCGCAGGTTCCGGAGAAAGACGAAGATGATCAGCACCACCAGCAGCGCGGCCAGGGCCAGTGACTCTTCGGCTTCCTGGATCGAACGGGTGACGAAGGTCGATCCGTCGAATGCCGTTTCGATCTTGACCCCGGGCGGCAGCGAGGCCTGGATAGCCGGGATCTGGTCCCGGATTTCCCGGGCCACGTCGATCAGGTTGGCCTTGGACTGGCGGATGATCCCGATGGCCACGGCCGGCACACCGTTCGACCGCAGCTCGCTGCGCTCATTCTGGGCGCCCAGCTCCACCCGTCCCAGGTCCCGGAGCCGGACCATCTGGCCGGAATCGTTGGAGACCACGAGCCCGGCGAATTCGTCGGCGGTCTTGAGCTCGCCCAGGGAACGGACCGAGAACTCGCGGCGGGCCGACTCGATCCGGCCGGCCGGGACTTCGACGTTCCGGCTCTCGATGGCCGACTCAACGTCCTGGACCGTGAGGTTGCGGGCCGCCAGCTCTGAGCCCGAGAGCCAGACCCGCATCGACAGGCGGCGTTCACCGAAAATCTGAGCCTGGCCCACTCCGGGCAGGCTCTGCAGCCGGGTCTTGACCCGGCGATCACCGATGTCAGACAGCTGCAGCAGGTCGTAGTTGGCCCCGGACAGCGCCAGCCAGAAGAAGGGCTGGGCATCGGCCTGCTGCTTGGCGACCACCGGCTCCTGCACATCACGCGGCAGCCGGCCCCGCACCCGGCTCACCTTGTCCCGCACATCCTGCGCGGCCACATCGACGTTGCGGTCGAGCGTGAATTCGAGGGTGATGTTGCTCGATTCCTCGGCACTCGAGCTGGTCAGGGTCCGGAGCCCCGGCACCGTGCTCAGCTCCTCCTCCAGCACGTCGGTCACCGCCGATTCAACCACCTGCGGATTGGCGCCCGGCAGGAAGGTCGAGACCGAGATGACGGGCGGATCGATGTCGGGATAGTCCCGCACCGACAGGCGGGTGTATCCGATGGCCCCGAACAGCACCAGCGCCAGGCTGACCATACTGGCCAGCACGGGACGACGAATTGAGAGGTCCGAGAGCTTCATGATCGGGCCACGGCAGGTAAAGTGAGCATGTGAGTTTGATCGCAAGTCAGACGGGGCGGAAGGCCCGGGGTTTCAACCAGAACGGGACCCGCCTCCCACCGGGAGCCACGGCCACGTAGACTTGGTGCCATGGGTATCAAGCTGACGTCCCGGCAGCAGCAGCAGCTCGGCTACCTGCAGGGGTTGCCGATGAAATTTGGCACCATCACGCGGGTCATGGACCAGATGGCGGCCCTGCAGGCCGATGACGCCGCGATTCGAGGGATGTGCCGTCAGCTCGACGAGATCAAGTCGGGGGCCGGCCAGTTGAGCCTCGGAGGGCTGGCCGACACTGCCGGACATATGGTCACGCTGGCCCGGCGGACCGGCAGCCAGCAGATGCGGGTGAGGGGGTTGCGGGAGCTGATGGGCTCGCTGAAGCTGAACTACGACAGCGCCCTGCGGCAGGCCACCACACCGGAGCGCCACGACGAGCCGCCGGCGGAGAGTGGAGGAGGCGCTACTTCTTGAAGCGCTTCTCGAGCACTTCGGTGATGGTCTTTTCGCCGTACAGGATCAGCATCCCGTTGACCAGCGCCCCGACCAGCAGGGTCACGAACGTCAGCGCGAAGAGAATGGCCGCGGCACCGATACCCGCCACGATCCGCCCGAACAGCTCCATGACACCCTCCCGAATACAGTGAAACCCGGGTGGCCCGGGATGGGTAGGTTACCCAGGCCACCACACCGTCGCAACTTGCGCCCCGATCCATCCAACTGGAGCCACCTCATGCCGATTACCCCGCCCCGTCCACACCACTCACGCTGGCTGCTGCTCGCCCTCATGACTGCGGCCCCGCTGGCGGCCCAGGAACATGCCCACGACCACGGGATGGCTGTCGCCGGCGGCGGCGTCTTCCCGGCCGGCTGGGCGGTCCGCCCCGATGATGATGGCAAGCTCACCGACGTGAAGCTCGAAGGGATGAACACCGGCTATCACGCCACCATGGGCACCGCGGCCATCCTCTACCGCACCGCCGACAAGGCCACCGGACCGTTTACCCTGACCGCCAAGCTCAGCCTGTTCCCCGGCAGCGGCGATCACGCCGAGGCGTTCGGGCTGTTCATCGGAGGTCAGAACCTCGATGGACCGGCCCAGAAGTACACCTATTTCCTGATCCGGGGAGACGGCACCTGGAAGATCAAGCAGCGGGACGGCGCCAAGGCCGATGACGTGACCAAGGGCTGGACCGCCAGCCCCGCCGTGGTGCAGGGCAAGGCCACCGGGCCGGTGGAGAACACCATCACTGTCTCGGTCGACAAGACCAAGACCCATTTCCTGGTGAATGGCACGGAGGTCTGGAGCGGGCCGGCGACCAGCACCGATGGGGTGGCGGGACTGCGGTTCAATCACAACCTGAGCCTGCATATCTCGTCGCTGGAGCTGAAGAAATAAACCACTGAACGGCGAAGAGGGGAGAGCGGAGAGGGGAAAAGCAGTACCCATCTCCTCTCTCCCCTCTGCTCTCTCCGCAGCTCCTATTGCAGTCTCAGCGCATCTCCCGCTGCACTCTTCACCGCGGCATCCCCCTCAAGTGCAATCCGCTGCAGCGCCAGCCGGGCCGATGGGGTGTCGGCCCTGGCCAGCGCCCCGATGACCTCCAGCCGCTGCTGTGTCGGGCGGCCGCCGCGGCCAAACAGCGTCTTCTTTTCCAGCGCCAGCCGGACCATGGCCGAGGCGGATTCGGGCGAATCGATCAGGGAGAGCGCGGCCAGCAGTTCACGCCAGGCCGTCGAGTCCTTTTCCAGTTCGAGTGCTGCCAGCAGCGGCATAGCCAGGGCACCCGAGCGGCGGTTACCCAGGGCCCAGCCGGCCCGGACCCGCATCTGGGGCGACTTGTGAGTCAGCGCCTGGCGCAGCGGCTCAAGTGCCGCCTTGTCGGGGATTCTTCCCAGCGCCTCCACGGCCGCGATCCGGACCCGTTCGTCCGGGTGATCGAGCAGGTGCCGTAGCGCGGGAATGCCAGAGACATACCCCATCCGGCCCAGCAGATCCGCGCCATGCCGGGCCTCATGCCAGCGCGGGCTGGTGAGGAACGGTAGGACGAGCGGGGCGGCGTCAGGCATTTCCGCCAGGGCGGTGAACAGGAACTCCCGGGCACCAACGGCCTCCGACGCCTTGATCAGGTCGAGCACCACCTCGGCGGCATCGAGGCCCGACCAGCGCAACACTTCGATGGCACGTGGCTGTTCCTCGGGGGCCCTCAGCGCCAGTTCGACGAAGGCTTCGAACACCGTCCGGGTCAGGTACCTCCGCACCGAAATCGAAAATCCCCGGCGCTGGTTTTCCGGCACCGCGGGCACCATCCGGATCAGGGCCTGCACGTCGTGGAGGGCCGCGCGCCAGGCGCCGCGCTGCAGCCCATCACCCAGCGAGGCCGAGATCTGGGCGATGGTTTCAGCCAGGGTATTGGAGGTGCTCTCGCGGCGCGGCGGGGCGATCCAGTCAGGCAGGGCGGGTGCGGCGCGGGATGCCCGGCCGCCGTCGGCCGGCCGGGTCAGGGTCGGCGGCGGCGGTGGCTGCAGGTTGGGCACCAGTTCGACCCTCACCGCCCCACTGCTTTCGAGCGGCATTACATCATCAGCCAGTGCCCGGGCCAGCTGCAGTAATTCTTCCCGCCCGGCTCCCGATTCAATCCTGATCTGGTCCACTCGGCGGGCCAGCAGGCGGCCCTTCAATCCCAGGTCGTCGATCTCGAACGAATTTTCAACCCCGGCCTCCAGCACCGTCGTGGCGCGTGCCGCGGCCTCGACCAGCGCATTGAGGGAGGTGTCCCGACCGGCCACATCTTCCGGCTGGCGGCGCAGCGCCGCCACCAGTCGTTCGAGACTGTCGTGGACGGCGGATTCGCCGGGGCCCGGCGGGACAAAAAGATCGAGTGTCATGGGATTCATTGACGAAGGTGCGGCCAATGAGTGGGCTACGCAACTACACACCACGACCCACGAAATTCTGACACTTCCTTGATGCCAGGCTCGATAGCTTTGCAGCCAGTGGCACCCACCGGGCCCCGGTGAACTCGGACCGACCGCCTGAAGCGGTAAAATGGGCCCGGTTGTGCCTGCCCGGTTCGGCGGTTAGTGTCCATAATTCAGTCACTATAGCCCAAAAATAGGAGCAGGATAATGCAGCGTGGACTTGTTGTGGGGGGCGTCGGCCTGGCACTGGCGCTCGGGGTAACAGGAACCGCATCCGCCCAGACCATTACGGCGGATCTGGCGGTCAATAGCGCCTATTTCTGGCGGGGAATCAGCTACACCAACAAGCCAGTGCTGCAGCCGGACCTGTTTTTCACCTTCGGACACAAGCTGACCTTCACGGCGGGTGGCTGGGCCAGCATCGATATCGGCAAGTACGACAACCCCCAGAATGACATCAGCGAGGGCGGCGGCACGGCGGCCTTCAACCTGACCGAATTCGACTGGTGGGGAGAGTTCAATCTGCCGGCAGGACCCGCCACGCTGACCGCGGGCGCCCTGGGATACATCTATCCCAACGATATCGGGTTCACCAAGGCCAACAACACGGTCGAGATCTACGGCAAGATTGCCCTGGGCGTGCCGCTCAGCCCGAAGCTGGCCGCCTGGTATGACGTCGACAAGATCAAGGGCGCCTACTTCGAGGCCAGCGTCTCGCTGCCGGTTCACCTGACCCCGGTGCTGCCGCTGCAGTTCGGGGTGCTGGCGGGATTCTCCGCCGGCGAGGGTTGTGATGGCGGCAAGATCCGCGAGGGGACCTGCATTCCCACCACCTGGAATTACCAGGACAACGGGCTGACCCACATCGACGTTTCGGCCTCCCTGCCCATCACCATTGGCAAGATCTCGCTGACGCCCAACGTGCACGGGATCATCACCAGCGACGCAATCACCAAGTATGCCAAGCCGAGCGACACCAACGCCGGCTTCAAGTTCCTGATCGGGCTCACGGCCACCTGGGCCCACCTGTTCGGCGCGGTGGCGGAGTAGCCCGTCATCGCGAGTGCTGGATGCGGCGGAGCGCCTGTCGCTCCGTCGCTATTATTTCCCCGATCGGAAACCCCCGGTGCCCCCACCCGTACTTCCAGCCATGCTGGCACTCATCAGTCTCGTTGTTGGCCTGCCCATCGCGCCCCGCCCCACCCTCGTGGTCGTCAATCAGTCCGGCTCGACGGTATCGATCATCGACCTGACCAGCGGCACCACCCTGGCCACGCTCCCCACCGGTCACATCCCGCACGAGGTCGCGATCTCGTCTGACGGCCGGTGGGCGGTGGTCACCGACTACGGCGACCGGACTCCAGGCTCGACGCTGACGGTAGTCGACCTCCTGACCCTTACGGTGGCCAAGACCATCGATCTGGCCCCGAGGATGCGGCCGCACAGCGCTTTTTTCCTCAAGGACAACCACACCCTCGCGGTCACTTCGGAAACCAGCAGCGCGATCCTGCTGGTGGACATCGCGACCGGCCAGGTCACCGGCGAGGCGCCGACCGGCCAGCGGGTCAGCCACATGATGGCACTCAACCCCGATGGCCGGCATGCCTATACCGCCAACATCGGCGATGGTTCGGTGTCCCAGATCGACCTCACCGGCAAGGAGCCGGTCAAGTTCCTGCCGGTCAGCGTGCAGACGGAGGGATTAGGCCTCAATTCGACCGGCACCCAGACCTGGCTGGGCAGCAACAAGACCGCCAGGGTCTACATGGTCGATCTGGCCGGCTGGAAGGTGGTCGACTCGATGCAGACCGGCGGGATGCCGTACCGGATCGGCTTCGACCCCACCGGCGGCGTGGCCGTGATCACCAATCCGACCTCCGACGAAATCCGGTTCGTCGATCCGGCCAGCCGGAAGCTGCTCGGCGTGCTGAGCGTGAAGGGCACTCCGGCCACTCAGCCGGAGGGCCTGACCATGTCACCCGATGGCAAGACCGCCTGGGTGACCCTCAACGGCAGCGCCGAAGTGGTGGAGCTGGATCTTGCGACGAGGACCATCCGCCGACGGCTGCCCGTGGGAGATGGTCCCGATGGAATTGCTTACGTCGAGCGGTGAGATCAGCGCGCCACGGACGAGCACGAAATACAGTGGCCACGGACGAGCACGGATAGCCCCGTGCGCTTCGCAGTCAAAGTCTCGCAACTCGACCAATGTGGGTTGTAAACAACAAAGACCTGCACTTGACCGGGAAATCGAAGCTCAAAGGTGAGAGGAACAGTCCGTGTTCATCCGTGGCTGTTCCTCTACCGGCTTTAGTTGCTGACGCCCGCGGCTATTTCCTTGAAAGTGTCCTCCAGCCGGTTGAGCATTTCCTTGAGCAGCGGCATCGGAATATTGAGGGGCGGTTCAATCCGGATGGTCCGCGCCTTGGAGTAGGTCCCCGCTACCAGCACCCCGCGCTTGAACAGTCCCGCAGCACAGGCATAGCCAATGTCGTCGCTGGGGAACTCCATCCCGATCAACAGCCCCAGGCCGTGCGCCTCAGTGAGCACCTGCGGATAGCGCTGCTGCAACCCGGCCAGTTCCTTGAGCAGATACTCGCCCTTGGTGGCCGCCTGCCCCGGCAAATCCTCCTCCAGCGTCACGGCGATCGCGGCCAGTCCCGCCGCGCAGGCAATCGGGTTGCCGCCAAAGGTGGTGGAGTGGATGATCGGGTTGGGAATCATCACCTCCCAGATCCTGGCCGTCGAGATGAACGCTGACAGCGGCATGACCCCGCCGCCCAGCGCCTTGCCGAGGCACATGATGTCCGGCTCGGTGGCGCTGTGATCGACGCCCCAGAGTTTGCCGGTCCGGCCCATGCCGGTCTGGATTTCGTCGGCGATGAGCAGGGTGCCGTACCTGGTGCACAGCTCGCGAACCTTGGGGAAGTACCCGGCCGGCGGCACCACACCACCCGCTTCTCCCTGCACTGGCTCGAGCACCACGCCGGCCGGCAGCTGGCCCACCGCCTCGAGGTTGCTCAGCTCCCTGGCCAGCGCATCCGCATCTCCGTATGGCACGAAGCGCACATCCTGCAGTCCGCTCAGGAACGGCTCCCGGAATGAGGCCTTGCCCATCAGCGACAGCGACCCCATCGACTTGCCGTGGAATCCGCCCAGCGCCGAGATGAAGGTGTGCCGCCTGGTGTAGAGGCGGGCCAGCTTGATGGCGCCTTCGATGGCGTCAGTGCCATTGTTGATGAAGAAACAGTTCTGCAGCTCACCGGGTGTGATATGCGCCAGCGTTTTGGCCAGCGCGGCGCGCCACGGCTCCAGCAGCTCCTGGCTGTTGAGCGCCATGCGGCCCATCTGGTCGGTCACGGCCTTCACGATCCGGGGATGATTGATTCCCGCGCTGAAGATGCCGTAGCCGCCGAGGCAGTCGATGTACTCGCGACCGAGAAGATCGCGCAGGATCGACCCTTCACCCGACCATTCGAGGGCGGCGAACTGTCCGGCCTGGGTTACCGATTTGCGATAGGAGATGAAGCCGCGGTTGATGTACTGCTCGTAGCTCTGCACCGTCTCGGCGATGAAGGCGTGCTGTTCGGCCTCCGGCATGATCCGGCCTCCGATGAGGCCCAGATAGCGCTCGAGCTCCTTCAGGACTTCGGGATTGGGGCGACGCAATTAATCGGCCCTCCTTTCGAGGGGGTTGGAAGAGCAGGAAGCCGGGAGTGATCACGTCACCATCCGGCCCCCGAGCACGACATCAGTCCATCGCATCCCGCAGTCGATAGTATAGTCCGACCAGCGGCAACAGCCAGTCAATCATGGAGCCACCCGGAATGGCCCGGAACCCCGACTCGGGAATTTCGGGCATGGGACCGGCTCCGGCGAGGGCCTGGCCCACCCGGTGGCCGAGCCAGGTGGACAACGCTACGCCATGACCGCAGTACCCGACCGCGTAGTGAATGCCATTCCGGCGGCCGACGTGTGGCAGTCCATCCCAGGTAAATCCGAGATGCCCGCCCCAGGCAAACTCGACCGCGGTATCGGCCAGCTCGGGAAATACCCGGTGCATCTGGCTGATCAGCAGCTCGCGACTGCCCTCGAGCCGCCCGGGGATGAAGCCGGCCCGGCCACCGAACACCATCCGGCCATCAGGAGACAGCCTGAAGTAGTTGAGCAACCGCCGAGTGTCGCTCATCACCCGTCGGCGGGGAATCAGTCGCTGCTGCAGGGCGGCATCGAGTGGTTTCGTGGCCACGATGTAACTGCCGACCGCCACCACCCGCCGGCCCAGTGAGCCGGCCCAGCGGCCGGTATAACCGTCGGTGGCCACGATCACCTCGCGGGTGCGCAGCGGACCGCGGGTGGTCTGGACTGTGAGGGCACCCGATTTTCCCGAGATGCCGGTGACTTCGGTCCTTTCGATGACTCTGGCACCGGTGCGGCGGGCGCTGCCGGCCAGACCAGTCAAATAGCGGGCCGGATGCACTGCCGCCGCACCGGGCTCCAGCTGTCCGCCGAAATACTGATTCGACCCGATTTCTGTCCGGACCGCGGCGGCATCGAGCAGCTCGGTCTCATAGCCGCAGAGTGATTTGAGCACTCGACCAGATACCCGGAGCCCGGCCAGGTGAGACGGTTTGGCCGCGAGCGTCAGGCCGCCGGGCCGGCCGAAGTGGCAGTCGATCCGTTCTTCGGACACCAGCCGCTCCACCAGGTTCACCGCCTCGATGCTCATCGCGAACAGCGACCGGGCCACCTCGTTGCCGTGGCGGGCCGCAATCTCGGCGATATCGGGCTTGAATCCCGGCAGCACGAATCCGCCGTTCCGGGCGCTGGCGCCCGCACCGACCTGGTCGCGCTCCAGCAGGGTGACATCGGTTCCGGCCAGTCCGAGGGCCCGGGCGGCGCTCAGTCCAGTGTATCCGCCACCGATGACGGCGACATCGGTGGCATCGGGAAGCGCCGGCGACTCGGTGGGCGGCATGGCCACCTGTGCAGTCCAGAGGCAGCCGTCGGCATCAGTTGGGGACATCAGGGTTGTGAGGGGTGCAGGACACCTGGAGTCATCATGGTCGACCACGATTGGCATTGGTTTGAGCTGCAACAGCTAGGCATCGCTGACACGGCAGGCACCGCAGATCGTCCCGATTCAGTCCTGGGCATCATGTGGTCCGACGCAGACTCATTGCCTGGCCGAACTGCAGCTGCAACAGCACTCCACAGATCACGCAGAATGCCCTGAAGATGGCTCCAATGAACTGCTCATCACCCCGCGTCTGCCGTAGTCGGTTTGGCGAATAATCAGCAACGGCATTTCGATCATCCAGCGGAAGGCTGGTGCCGGTCAACCAGGGAACTGAGGGTTGCCGGCAGCGACGATTTCGAGGAACGGACCGGGGCAATCTCCTGGGTCCTGTGCGTCATCTCTCGACAGGTGTGGCACCCCCGGGAATTGATCAACCACTGAGCACCGCCTCCAGCCCCGCCTCATCCTGCCGTTCCAGCGCGGCTTCCGCTTCGAGACTCAGCCGGTCGCGGAACAGGGTCACCACCGCCTGCACCTTGCCGCCGAGGCGGTAGACCACGCTAGCGTCGTGATCATCGAGACTGCCCGAGATCTCGATCGCATCCCACTGCTCGGCGTGGCCGACGTAGTTGAGCGACAGGTCGTAGTGCTGGCTCCAGAAAAACGGCACCGTCATGAACGGCTGCTTCATTCCCAGGATGTTACGCGCCGCGGTGCGGCCCTGGCGCTGGGCCAGCGCCCAGTGCTCGATCCGGATCAGGGCGCCACTTCGCGGGTCGGGATACCGGGCCACATCGCCGGCGGCGTAGATCCCGTCCGCACTGGTCTGCAGAAACCGGTCGACCACAATCCCGCGGGCCACGGTAAGCCCCGCCGCTTCGGCCAGCGCCACATTGGGCCGCACCCCAACGCCGGCCACCACCAGGTCGGCCGGGATTTTCTCGCCGGAGCTGAGGATGACCGAGTCGGCGGTGATTTCGGTGGCCGACTGGCCGAGGTGGAAGGTCACGCCGTGCGACTCGTGAAGCCGGCGGATGAAGTCCCCGACCTCGGGACCGAGGATCTTCTCGAGCGGGCGGGCGTCGGGAGCGGCCACATGGACTTCAATGCCGCGGCTGCTCAGCGCCGCAGCCGCCTCGAGGCCGATGAAGCTGGCTCCGAGGACGACGGCGCGCTGGCTGTTTTTCGCGGCGGCGATGATCGCCTTGCTGTCGGCGAAGGTGCGCAGCACCAGGGCCCGCTCGCCACCGGGAATCGACAGGTGCACCGGTTCGGCGCCGGTGGCGATCAGCAATGCACCATAGGTCAGCGTGGTCCCGTCATCCAGGGTCACGGTGCGGCCCACCGGTTCGATGGCGGTAACCGTAGTGCCGGTCCGGAGCTCGATCTTCTGCTCGGCGTACCACTCGCGCGGGCGGAGCGGGATCCAGTCTTCCTGCGCCGTGCCGGCGAGATAGTCCTTGCTCAGGTTGGGACGATCAACCGGGACCGACGGGTCGGTGCCGAGCATCGTGACCGGTCCGGCGTAGCCGGCCCCGCGAAGGGCCTGGGCGGCCGATTCGCCGGCGGCACCGGCGCCAATGATCACGACGGAAGCGGGAGTGCTTTCCGGCGCCTCGGGCAGACCGGGCGCCGGCAGTGGCTTCCGGATGAACAGCTTATCGCCTTCGTGCTCGATGGCCCAGCAGGTGAGCGGACTGAGGGCAGGCGCGCCGATGGCCTCGCCGGTCCGAAGATCGAAGCAGGCGTGATGCCAGGGGCAGCGGATCGTTTCAACCACCACCAGCCCCTCGGCGAGCGGTCCGCTGTAATGCGTGCAGTGGGCATCGACGGCGAAGAATGCGCCGCCGGTCCGGACCAGGAGCACCGCGTGGCCATCGACCTGTCCGAGGGTGGATTCACCGTCGAGCAGCGAGGAGGCGGAGA
>JBDTTF010000272.1:0-17756 GCA_039930765.1 Gemmatimonadota bacterium
GGGGAACACTAGGCCTGCAGCTGCTTGATGGGGTCATCCGTCGGTTCATCCCCGCGCGCGCGGGGAACACGTGTCGGCCCATCTCCATGTGGTAGAGGCGTCCGGTTCATCCCCGCGCGCGCGGGGAACACGAACGTGCGAGTCCGGGCGAACACCCCGATCCCGGTTCATCCCCGCGCGCGCGGGGAACACCGACCACCCACCAACGCGGTCGGCAGCAAGGCCGGTTCATCCCCGCGCGCGCGGGGAACACTCTTACGGGGATCGCGATACCTACCAACCACTTACCGCCACCCCTTCTACCCTACCGACTGATCCGCTGGCGCGGGACTGGGCTCATCCGGGGCCGGCGGAGGAGAAAACTGGACCAGGGTAAGTCCATCGAAATCCTTGGGCTCCCGTCGATTCACCCCCGCAGTTTCGAATGAAAAGCCCGAGTCCGTGGCCGCTGCCCAGGCGATCACCGCCGAGCCATCACCCAGCAATTCCAGAACCTCGCTCCAGATGCGCTCTCGAACTTTGACGGTATAGACACCCACATAGACTCCAGCCCGAACCTCAGCCAGCCACAGTGCCAGCCGCCCCCGCAATCTCGGGGGGGCATTCTCAACCACGATGACCAGCATCACCCGATCCTGATTCAGGGAGCGCCGGTGCCTGACCTTCAGGGGCGTCAGGCGGGGGGGCAAGCCCACTCTCGGCCAGCAATTCGCCAATCACCGGAATGGTCCGCTCCAGCATGCTGGTCTTCCGAAACGAGTCGCGGCACGCAATGCGGACAGCTCGTTCAATAGGGCCGTGGGCCTGGCCGCGCTCGTACCCGGCGGCGACGGCGAATGCTGCCGGCACGACCGTCTCGAACTTGAAGAGGTCTGCAATGTCATAGACAAAGCTGAGCGGCTTACCGCGATGCAGAAACCCAATTGCCGGAGCATAGCCCGCCGCGAGGATGGCAGCCTCGCAAAGACCGTACAGGCACGCCGTACCGGCCGAGAGTGCACGGTTCGCGTAATCTGCCTTGTCCCACTCGGCTGGATCGTACCGCCGCCCTTCCCAGTGGATCCCGTGCATTGCCGCGAGCTGTTTGTACATGGTGCGTACCCGGACGCCCTCTATGCCCCGTAACTGATCAACCGATCGTCGAGCCGGCGGGTCCTCTCCGAACCGGACGCGAAACATGGCGCGTACCACCCGGAGACGGGCCGCTTCATCCAGCGCAGCCTGGGCCTGAAATAGCAATCGATCGGCCCGCGCTCCGCCCGGTTGGCCGGAGGCGTAGAGCCGTACGCCGGCTTCCCCTACCCAGACCAGAAGGCAGCCCACTCTGGCAGCCAGGGCGACTGCTGCATGGGTGATTCGAATTCCGGGCTCGAGCATCAGGCACGCGAGGCCGCCAACTGGAATCTGAACTCGCACTCCAGTCTGATCGACAAGAACGAACGCTCCATCGATGACGTCAACCTGGCCGTACTCGAGAAATACGATCCCTGCCCGCTCTTTGAGAGGAATCGGTCGGAGCGGAACATACGGCGCGTCGCTCATGCCACGCCGGCAACCGACAGCAAGCCCAGACCAAGCGCCTTGCCGTGCCCAACTCCCGATTGAAGGGCCCGGCGAAACAGGTCAGGATCAAGGACCGTGAGCATGCCGTCGTACAACACAGAGAACACTCGTATGCCGTTCCCTCCGTGCTGGTTGCCACGCAGCATCTGTGCTTGCGAGATGCGCAGGTCTGGCTTGGGCTTCGGCGCGTCAGGCGGGGCAACTTTTGCAAGAAGCGGGAACGCGAAACCGTGCAATGCCCCCTTGCGCACCATCCAGTCCTCCTGATCAACCAACCTCAGAAGTCCTAGCCTTTTCTTGTCTCGCGTCACGCAAGGGTTGGCCCGAAGACGAAACCGGAAACGCTGGCCTGCAGTGATACTGCTGAGTTGAAGGCGACTGGTCAGGTCGACGGGTGGGTCTGCCCGCACCAGCCACCCCTGGATACCGATGCCACCCCAGTCTGGCTCCGATCGGCTCTGGATCAGCAATCGTGGGAAGCCGCCCGCACCGATCTCGGGCTCAAGGCGCCAGAGAATCTCTCCCGGTGGGCAACGTGTATCCGCTGGCGAGAAGGCTCGACAAAGAGTCGCATGCATCTGGTAGGGATCGGCCAGGTCTCGCCTTGCCTCCCGGCAGCGTGGATCGAGATGGATCCTATGTAGCAACAAGGTTCACCCCTGGGGGAAACGGGATCCACTCCGACTGCACATACCGCGCGCCGAAACGACGATCTTCGAAGGAGGAGAGGACCTGATCCATTCTCAATGATCCAGCCCCATCCACTGAGTCCATCGAGATAAGAAGGCTTTCCGGCGTGTCCTCCCACCTCCGCGGAGTCACGATCCACGGCCAACCTGCGAACAGTTCACGTAGTCCACCATCTTGCACTCCGCCCTCGATCCAGATCGGTTCCGTTGAGACGTACGACTTGCGTCCCAGCGCCAGCGGCCAGACGGGGTTGCGTAGCGCATTATGCAACCTCTCGAGCAGCGCCCGGTCCTCGCCTTCCAGACCGACGAGGAAGGCCGCGTCAGCCAGGTAATCACGTCGCGTCACAGCGGTATTGTGCGTCTTTGAGCCATCGGCGGAGATGATTTTCAGGGCCGTCTGGTAGTCCCGGGCTGGAACCCCTGGCCGGTCGTGTCTCACACCCATATTCAGGCGTGCGAGAGGTTCCAAGTCAGCCCAATTGCCTCGGTCGATTCCCGATGCGGCGGCAATCATTCCAATGACACCAGACTTGCTGGGCTCCTTACCGGTATCTCGCTGGTCAAAACGACTGGTGATGCCCCACGACTGCATGGGGCCCGTCAGTCGAAGGAGTAGAGTGGGCATGTTTCACCCGCCCAAGGCGCCAAGGGTCTGGTCCAGAAGATCCTTTAGTGAAACAACCTCTGTTCCCAGCCCCTTCACACTGGCGCTGGCGACATTGAGGACGAATGTCTTCCCTCCGCCCCCATAGGCCAGCTGCAGGGCCGAAGCCTTCCTGGCCAGCGCCTCAGCCGAAATCCGCGTCAGCGGTTCGGTTCGGCTTGGCCTGAGGGCCGTCTCGAAGGCATTGGCGAAGCTGCGGGCGCCTGTATTTTGCCTGACGGACACCACCACGAATTCCGGTTGGTTGTGCGCAGCAAACGTGTTCTGTTTACCTGTGGGTTCGGCGACAACGAATCCTTCCAGGAAGGCCCGGAGGCCCTTGGTGGCTAGCGCGACGTCCCCCTGGAGGTTTTCCTGGAGCTTCCCCCAGTCAACCACTGCATACCGGTAGAAGCAGGCAGAGTTGAACTCCACAGTGCCGATCATGTCAGCGCCCGCCGTATCCTCGGGCTTGAGATCGTCCACGGCGGTGTAGAAGTCGAATTCGCGCTCGATCGCGTGTGTCGAGATCGCGTGCGCGACCTGGCAGGCGGCATGCTGGTTCTTCTCGGGCATGTCCGCCAGCATCCGCCCGAAGAGGGCCACGTCGACGGCCTTGCCGCCGTCGAAAATCTTCTCCAGCGCCTTGACGACCGCCGGATCTCCCCCTCCCGCGGCCTGTTTCTTGGTCTTTGTCGCCTTTTTGCCCTCGGCCGTGGCTGGCTTGTCAACGACGATCGAATCCCATTGGGCGTGAATGAGCTCCGCCACTGCGGCGATCTCGCGTCGACCCAGGAATAGCAGATATTGGCTCTTGCCATCGTCCTTTACCGTCAGCTCGATACCCGCAAGTGCGGCGGTCACTTTTGAGGCAGCTTCAGCCGGAGCCCGGCCCTTCTCAACGAGAGCCTCCGCCAGCGCTTCCGGCAGGCGCTTGGTACGATAGCCCAGGTCGTCCGGGTGAAGATCTCCGCGGGCCACAACCTCCGCGAAGTGTTGGCGCACAGCACGCTTGAAGCATTGACTGGAAACGCGAGCCCGTCTGCTTCCGCCGAACAGAGCATCCTTTGGTGCGCCAGTGTCATCTCGGTTGAGGTTGGAGGGTGCGAAGTTCTGTAGTGCGTGAATCTCGATCAGCGTCTTCATAAGGCGGATTCCTTCATGGGAACTGGTGCAGTGACGGACGATCCGCCGGCTTGGCGGTAGAAGTCGCGGGCCCAGGTATTCTGGGTACGCTTGCTGTCGTCAGCCCAATAGAAAAGGCCCTTTAGGAGATTATCAAAGTCGATGGCCTGATCCTTCAGCAGGGCGATGATCTGGCGGAGCCGGTAAGGCAGCTGGTCCGCATCGGCGTCGAGCAGGCTGATGAATCGCCTCTCTGTGCTGGTCGACCCACTCAATGCCTGGTAAGCGGCGCATGCCTTCCCCAGGCTCATTTCGACTCCCCCGCGCCCTTCCCGCCAATGCTGCGCCCAAAGCCCGGCAACCAGGTAGAGCATCGATCGTCGCCACGCGTTCTCCGAATCTCCCACAAACGGCTCAATATACGGGTAGGCCTGCGGATAAGCTCCAGGATCAAAGGCAAGGCTGCGGCGCAGCACCGCACGCAGTCTCGTATCATTGGCGCTGCGCTCTTCGAGTCGGGCGATCAATTCACTCATCGGCTCTCCCTCGCTGGTGCAAGCTTCTCAATTCTCGCGTTCAGATCCCTCAATTCCCGAACCACAAATCCTTCCGCCTTGACGAGCGCACGGATGGACCATGCGTCACCGGTGGCCACAGACACCCGGTGTTGCTCCCACGCCGTACTGATCGCGTCACGGACAGACTTCAGCCAGTCCCATTGGATGTCCTCAGAATCCCGGTGCACAGTGTAGTTCCGGAGCACTTCGTGAAATCGCGATTCAAGGATGGACCAATAGGAGCGATTGACTGACATTTGCTCCATGAAGGAGATGACGTCCTTCGGGGCAGGGTCCCGCTCTCCGCGGCCAAGAAGATCGCGTGCAAACGAACGGCAGGCCGCCCACAGTGAGTGCTGGGCGTCTTCCGCGTCCGCGAGTAGTGTGCGAATCTCTTGCCTGATGTTCCGATCTCCCCCCAATCCCCCGGGAAGAGCGAATCGCTCCATACGCCAATACTCGATCTTCGCCTTGTCGTTCGCCTGACCGAGGACCATTACCGAACGCGCGGCCCTCTCCGACGATTCCCTAGTCAAGGCGGCGGCATGGGAGATCACTCGTGGGGCCAGGTCAGATGCGTCCGGCAGGAGAGAATCAAACTGTCGCCAGAGACCACGCTCCCCAAATCGCAACGGGAGTTTGCCCTTTGCTTCATCGATCCGATAGCTAAGCATCGGATCGATGACACCTTCCGAAATACAAGCTACTCCGGATGCGAAAGCCAATTCACTCACATTCGCGCCGACACCTTCGGGATTCAGCTTGATCGATCTTGTTAACCAGGTATACAGGTCCGCTATCCCCAGCGGGGGGCGCGCGCGCCCGCTTTCTAGGGACGCGATCGAGATTGGCTCTTGCTCCCAGATTGGCCGGTCCTTCGCGAGCACTTCCCGGTTCTCCGGCACGAGGGCAATCAATAGCGTATCGTGGAGATGTATTCCTAGCGGAAGTGCCATCACCGAGGTCGCCGATGGGGCGCCTTTCGTATACCCGAAATCGCTGTTCCCCCCGCCGAGCGCGAAAGTCTGGCAAGCGATCAGCCACTTCGCAGCAACGCGGGATGGGATTGAGCCCGCGGCCGCGATTTCAACGTGATCGAAAAGCACCTTGGCATTGTCGGCGTTGTGTTCCGCCGCCAGCACCGGCCACGCCTTCCACTCCCTCTGGCCCTTCTTCTCCCGCGGCACATAGCCCGCCACTTGATAGAACGGATACTTCTCGTCGAAGAGCCAGAATCGCGCGCTCCATTTCCCCAGGTACTCTTCAATCCGAGGCGCCGGGATGCCGTCCCGAAACAGTGCCTTCGCTTGTGCAATTTCAGTGGGCCCCTCCAACGCCCGGTACAGGATGGCGAGCAGGAGGCGGTGCAACGCGGCCACGACCAACGGAGAAGGGTCCTCGATTGCCGATACGTCCTTCGACCGAAGGAATACATCTCGAATTCCTAACTCCTTTCGCTGGCCGTCCACGAAGCGGACTGGAATCCATGGCTCATCGAGCAGGTTGAACTGACTCACTCCCCCTCCTTCTCGTAGACGACCCCCAAATCACGGTCCAATCGAACGCTTGGGGCTACCTCCCACCATCCGGCTGCAGTCAGCGTTAGCGGAAAGCATCCTCGAAGGAGTGGCGACTTCTCCCAGCCTGACGGTACTCCCAGCCCACGCAACTTGAGGATGACATCGGGCCGGGACAGGCTGAGCGCCCGGAGAAATAAACGCTTGGATTGTGGACCGTCCGGGACTGCCTCGCGCTCGAAGTGGTCCTCAGGCACAATGGGAATCACTACGGCTGAATCCTGTCCGAGACGAGTCTGAGCCATCAGCGTCCGGTGCGCATTAGGGGCGTCCTCGTCGTAGAGTACGAAGCGCGCAGGGTCGTTCCATGAGCCATCATCAGGGAAGCCGATGACTGCCTGATTTGCCGAACCGCGCTGGCTGAGCCCCTCACCATCGGCCAGCTCCACCGCCCGGGCGAGGCGATCGGCCCAGCCTTCTTCCGCCTCGATGGCTTCCTCATACACGGCTGCAACCATACTGTCGATGTCGTCCGGGAGCGTCAGCGTGGTCCGCCGGCGCACTAACACCCACGTCCGCAGCAACAGGTCCTCTCGATACACCTTTCCCCACCACAAGGGCTTTCCGAATGAGGGGGGCTCTGTCCCATCCAGGCCTGCCACAAAGAGCGCCGCCGATGAAAGGGGTCGCCGTTTCCGCTTGTGCCGCCACAGGCGGCCAGCACGCTGCAGCACAAGATCGATGGGGGCCAGGTCGGTCACCATGACATCGAAATCAAGATCGAGGCTCTGCTCAGCCACCTGGGTGGCAATGAGGATACAGCACCCCTCTCGTTTGCTTCCTGGCCCGAAAAGCTCCAGCACCTCCTTCTCCCGGGCCTGACGGTCTTCGCCGGGGAACCGGGCGTGAAAGAGGAGGACGCGAGTATCGTCCGCCAACACCTTCCCGACGGGCCGGCCGTCTCGGAGGAGCGGCCGTCCATCGGGAAACAGGCGGTACAGATCCTGAGCTCGCTGGACGGTGTTTACCAGCGCCAGCCCCATCCCGCCACCGGAGAGCTGCTCCGTCAGGACGTCACGAATGGCAGCGAGCGCTGGCGACACGCCACGAAGTGCGACCGGTTGCCGTCGATCTGGGTCGGCCTCGAAGTGGCGTTGAACTACTACTTCTCCCTGCCGGAAGATCGAGACGCGTGGATATGGTTCTTCATTGTCCGGGAGGCGCGAACCGGTAGCGCGTGCCAGGCTCCTCCGGATCGCCGGCGACAGGGTAGCCGAGAGGAGGATTACCGAGGACCCCATTGCCTGCAGCCACCGGATCATGTGGAGCATCAGCGTGCCGGTATAGCCGTCGTAGGCATGGATCTCGTCCAGAACCACCACTCGGTTGGCAAGACCCCAGAGTCGAACAAAATTGTGGCGCACCGGAAGAATGGGCACCAAGGCCTGATCCATCGTGCCCACCCCATACTCGGAGAGCAACGCTCTTTTCTTGTTGGTGAACCACTCGCCGGCCCGGACTTCACCTCCGGCACTATCGTCGTAAATGCGCGAAAAGCGGAGATGCTGGAAATTGTCGTTGAGTATCTTGGCGCCGTGGAGCAATTGGAGATCGAGGAACCGTCCGGACCCCCGGCTCTGCAAGAAGGTGAGGGTACGATCAAACATCGCGTTGCCGGTGGCCTTGGTCGGAAGCGCCACATACATGCCACGATGCCCGAACCGACGCTGCAGTTCCAGGTGCGCAAAGAACGCCGCCTCCGTCTTACCCTCACCCATCGGGGCCTCTACCAGTAGCACCGCCGGTCCGCCTATCTCAGCCACGGCGATTGCGACGGCTTCCTGCAGTGGGCGCGACTGGTACCCGAAGATCGACTCGAACGACTCTGATTCGTGCGCCAGCGGGGTCCGAGGGTTCCAGCCAATTCCCTGTAGTGCCTGGCCTGCCACAGCCCGCCGTCGGATATACCACGCCGGAAGGTCGTCGCAATCTCCTGGCTGCCCGAAGGTGAACCAATCTTCATTTGAGCCGATCCAGTCAGCAAAACTTGTAAGGCCGGCGAGGAGCATGAAGTCCGGGCCTGACAGTGTCGGCTTGGTCGGCGGTGCTCCGGGGCGGAATACCGCTCGGAGAACCGCGGTAAGGTCCGAACGCACTTTATCCCAATCCTGGCGGACTGCCTCCAGGCGCTCCCCCCTGCCGACGTGAATCTCAAGGCCTGCCTGGTCCTTGGCATTTTCTGAGGCACGCTCCCCGTGATGACATCCCACTGCGTCTGCTACCAGATCGGAAAGTTCTGCTGGCCACCCCACGCTGCGAAGGAGACCGGCTAACGCGATTTGGCTGACAAAGCCATGATGGACTCGAACATTCGGGCTTCGCGGTAGCCCCAAGCCAGTCGATGGAAGAAGTTGTGGCCACTTTGACTGAAACCCCGGGCACGCCTTGCCCAAGTCGTGACACGCAACCAGAAAGAGCAGCCAACCGCGCGCCTCGGCCCAATCCAATCCCAGGATTTCACCCATTCGCGCGCGGGTGGACTCCGGCTCACGCTCCAGGATAGCGTCCGCACAGGCCGCCACGTCGATCAGGTGCAGGACGAGCGGGTGCCACCGACCACTCCCACCCTCGCGGTCGGTCTTGGCCCAAACGGCTGCCCATGCATTGGGCAGACTCGGAGGAGCCTGATTCATTCTTTCGCCGCTGTAGCGTTCATATGCATAGGTGGCCTGCGCTGCTCGTGGCATGTGAGACTGAACAATTCCGGGGGCCGAGCCGGGTACTGTCAACGAGATACCACCGCGTTCTCCCAGTAAGTCCAATGGCGCGGGACCGAGGGTGCAAGTGTCCCATTGCTCAGATCGCAGGGTGAACTGACCTGAGATAGATAGCACTTGGGTGTGACATCAACGTGGCGAGAGAGCTAGGGTGGCCCTTGCCCGACCGTCATCGGACGCGACCGCAGAGCCACCGCAATGAAAAGCCTGAATCAGGTGTTTGGAGGCGATTCGAGGCCCTCAAGATCGAGCATCTGCTGTATCAGCACAACTACCATCGCTGGTAGGGGCTTCATAATGACTGGCCGCGAGGAATTGCACGAAGGACGGCTCTCGCCACCTGTTCGGGGAGACCAGGCGGACTGCGGGCGGGCGGGCGGGCGGGCGGGCCGAAATTGAATAGGTTTTCGAGACTCGTCTCCCCTCTCGTCGCCGTCTGTCGCCTGTCCGGGTGCCGCTCCCACTGGCAGGGCGGACGGCCTACCTTCAGACCATGCCACATCCCCTGAAATTGCGGGCCCTGCTCGCCGTTGCCATACTTGCGTCCGCCTGCGGCCGGGCCAAGGAAGCCCGGCTCCCCGAAGGGGGCGCCCAGCTGCCCAAGCCGATCCTCAAACCCGAGTTCGTGCTGACCGACCAGAACGGGAAGTCTTTCGATTTCCGGAAGGACACCGAGGGCTACGTGACCCTCCTGTTCTTCGGCTACACCCACTGCCCCGATGTCTGCCCGGTCCACATGAGCAACATCGCCAGCGCCCTGCAGCGGATGAGCCCCGAAGATGCCCGCCGCTTCAAGGTGGTCTTCGTAACCACCGACCCGGCCCGCGACGACGCGGCCCGCCTCAAGGCCTGGCTCGGCGCGCTCGACCCGGCGTTCATCGGATTGCGTGGACCGATCGACAGCATCAACTCGATCACCGCCAATCTCGGCTTCGGCGCGGCCTTCGTGGAGGACACCACGAAAAAGGACTATACCGTCGGACACCTGGGTATCGTGTTCGCGTTTACCCGCGATAACCTGGCCCATACGATCTATCCGTTCGGGGTCCGACAGGAGGACTGGGCCAAGGACCTGCCGCGGATGATCGACGCGTATGCCCCGCCCAGCTGAGCTGCTGGCGCTGGCCCTGCTGGGCATCGGCTGTCACCAGCCGCCGGCCGTAGTGGCCCGGGCCGGTAATATCGAGATCTCCCACCCGTACGCCTTTGCGCCGGTCATCGGTGATGAAGGGTCAGCCTACTTCACCATGAAGAATGCCGGCGCAACCGCCGACACCCTGACCGGCGTCTCGGCCGGCAAGGCAACGGCCATGCTGCACGGCAGCCGTGAGTCAGGCGGCGTGGTCCGGATGGTGATGCTCGACATCCTTCCACTCAAGCCTGGTGAAACGGTCGCTCTCGCGGTCGGGCAGATTCACCTGATGCTCACCGGTCTCGACCCCGTGCCCCACCCCGGCGACACCCTGCAGCTCACCCTCACCTTTGCGCATGGTGGCCCGGCCACGCTCGGCGTGCCGGTGTACCGCTACGGAGAATCCCCCGCCGAGTGATGCGATGAAGTGGTGGTGTTCGGCCAGCGATGCGGCGTGGAGCTGGGAGTGGCGGGCCTACCCCGGCGTCTGGCTCTTTCTGGTGATCCTGCTGCTGCTGCGCCAGTTGGCGTGGAGTCGTTCCCCGGCTGACGCCAGTCCACGGCGGAACTGGGCGTTCGGCCTGGCACTGGGCTCCATCTGGGTTGCGGTCGACTGGCCGCTCGGCCCGCTCGGCGCCGGCTATCTGCTCAGTGCTCACACCATCTCGTTCATCCTGCTTGGAATGATTGCGCCCGCATTGCTGCTGCTCAGCCTGCCACTGGCCGGCTGGCAACCGCGGGCAGGCGGTGGGTGGACGGCGGTGCTGAGATTCCTGGCAGCACCGCTGCCGGCGCTGGTGGTGTTCAACGGCACCCTGATGGTGACCCACCTGCCAGATTATGTGGATAGCTGGATGCGGAGCCAGCTGGGTTCGTTCGGCACCGATGTTTCGTGGCTGCTGGCCGGGATGGTGCTCTGGTGGCCGGTCATGGCGCCTCGGCCCGCCATCGGCCGGCTCTCGGCGCCGGCGCAGATGGGCTACCTCTTCGTCGCCTCGATCCTGCCGACCATTCCCTCGATGCTGCTGGTCTTTGCCAGCTTTCCGGTCTACGCGCTCTACGAACTCTCCCCCCGCATCTTCACGATCCTGAGCGCCAATAATGATCAACAGCTGGCCGGGCTGCTGATGAAGGTGGTCGGAGACATCCCGCTCTGGCTCGGATTCGGCGTGGTATTTTTCCGCTGGCAGCGTGATGAGGCCGGCACAACCCCTCCGGCCCACCAGCCTGCCCAGTAGCACCAGTACTGCATCATTATTTGACGTTGTGTGGCGGAGTCGAAACCAGAACTACACAGTGTGGCTTTGGTCGCATGCGTCTACGATCAGAGCCTGGCCTCGATCACCGGCCAGATGATCGAGGCCTGCTTCTATCCCGATACCAACGGCGAACTGGCCCACTGGGTGGTCGATACCAACGGTAATTTTCTCGATAACGAGCAGGGCCCCGAGGTCTGGTATACCGACCCGCTGGGCGGCCACGCCAGCCAGGCCCCGTTCCCGGGTTCGATCCGTCAATTCATTGCCCGGAAGCCCAACGCGGACAAATTCCGGTTCGACGGCCCCGGCATCGGTGATGACCGCGATTATGGCGGCAACGGAGTCCACGCGCCAAACTGACTCAGGGGGCCGCCCGAGCGGACCCCCCATACGGCCCGAAAAGCGCTCCCTTCGTTGCACTGTCTCACCTGTACCAGAGGTGGGCGTGGCGGCGACCCGGGAGCGCTCTTATTTTACGGGGTGGTCGAAGCGGGTGGCCCGAGTCCTGGAGGCACGCACGTGGCAGACGATACCGGGACCACTTCTCCCGACAAGACGGTGCGCCGATCACCGGCCCGATGGGGCCATGGTGTTCGCTTCGCCGCCGGGGTGTGTCGCTTTGCCCTGGATGCGGCGTGGCAGGTAGGGCGGGACGAGTGGCGCGGCGTGCCGAGGCACGGGACGGTTTCGCCACTGGCAAGAGCAGGATCAACCAAGGATGGAGCGATGTCGCTGGAGCTGGCGGAAGCACCAACTGAAACGGTCGAGAGCCCGCAGGCCGGCGCGCTGATGGTGCGCCAGGCGTACAAGCTGGTGGTCGACCTGATGAAGCCGAAGCCGTGGGTGTACTGGACCGACCTGATGCTGAGCGCCGCCATCGGCTGGGCATCGCTGCTGGTGGGCGCCAATGCCCACGGCTGGCTGGCGGCCGGCTGTTTCGTGGTCTCGGCGCTGGCGCTGTACCGGGCCAGTCTCTTCATCCACGAGTTGACCCATCTCAAGGCGGGGTCGGTCCCGAATTTCGAGGCGGGCTGGAATGCGGTGATCGGCGTGCCGCTGCTGCTGCCGAGTTTTTTCTACGTCGGTGTGCACCACCTGCATCATGCCCGGTCACGGTACGGCACCGCGGAGGATCCCGAGTACCTGCCGCTGGCCCACCGCTCACCGTTCAACCTGGTGGTCTTCCTGATTGCCGCGGCGCTGCTGCCGGTGGCGCTGATCGGGCGCTTCCTGCTGCTGAGCCCGATCTCGCTGCTGCACAAGTCGCTGCGCGAGTTGACCGTCACTCGCGCCTCGGCGCTGGCCATCAACCCGGCCTTCCGGCGCCGCTGGCCCACCGGCCAGGACCTGGTCAACTTTCACCGCCAGGAAATTGCCTGTACCATCTGGGCGTTTGTCCTGGCCGGCCTGCTCATCACCCATGTCATTCCGTGGCATGGCTTCTTCTTCGCGGTAGGTGTAGCCTCGGCCGTGGGCTTCGTGAACCAGATCCGGACCGCCGTCGCGCACCTGTTCGAGAACGAAGGGGAAGAGATGACCATTGAGCAGCAGCTGCTCGATTCGGTGAACGTGCCCGGCAACCCGATCATCACCACGCTCTGGGCGCCGGTCGGGCTCCGCTTCCATGCCCTGCACCACCTGTTACCGGGACTGCCCTACCATTCGCTGGGGGCGGCCCACCGCCGGCTGCTGGCCGAGTTGCCGTCCGACTCGCCGTATCGGAAGACCATCGTCTCGGGCCTCTGGCCCACCCTGGTCCAGTTGTTCCGCAGCAGCGCCCGCTCCGGCTCGGCCACCCCGATCCCGGCCAGCAGCCGCTGAACATCGGTGCACCACGCACAAAGCCCGGCGCCGCAACTCGGCGCCGGGCTTTTTTCGGAGCCATCGGTTTGACCAAAGACCAACGGCGAGGAATCCCGGGGAGGAACAGTGGTCTGCGGGAGAGCAGACCCGGAGCCAGGCCGCTCTACCGAATCTGAGGCAGTCCCGGATTGAACGGCGACGGCTCGACCCACTCCGCCCGGAACGGCAGCGCACCATCCAGCTCGATGATCCGGTCCACCTCGAGCTGCATTACCCGCTCGGCACCGGCCGCCACCTCGGCTGGACTCGGACTCCAGTCAACCGAAGCCCGACCCGACAGCAGCAGCAGATTGCCGCTGACAAAATCCGGAATGGTCACGCCGGCCCAGGGATGGGCCAGCACGTTGCCGATAGTGTTGAACATCATGTTGCCCGAGTAGTCCGGCCAGCGCAGCCGGTCTCCTTCGACGTGAATGAATCCTGGCTGTCCACCCCGATGTGAGGCATCCGCCCCTTCACCGGGGTTGGCCGTGGCGATGAAAAAGGTGTCGGCCTGACGGATCCAGTTCCGTTGCGCAATGCTCAGTGAACTGCCGGTCACGGGCGCCGAAGATACGGCGCCCGGCTCGGCCACCGGAACCCGCCGCTGGATGTACTTGGGGCAGTTGCCGTAGACCTGCTCGGCCCGGATGACGATTTCACCGGGTTGGCCGCTCTCAATCGTCCCGTTGAGCCGCATACGCCGCCGGGTGACAAAGTCGGGGGCCAGCAGCCCGATCTGGTGACCGGGGATGAGGTTCACGGCCAGCGGATCACCGGCAACGGGCTCCGCGGAGATGACCGCAGTGAACGGATCGGGTGTCTGGACGAAGCCTGGTTCGCCGGTAAGGACTGAGGCCCAAGGCCGCCCTGTATCATCGGTGGTCGAGACGACCACCAGCCGGGCTTGGTTCAGGAATGCGGCGGCCGAAGGCGGGAATTCGCCGTGGACGCCGCGGCCGATCTTGGCTGCCATGCTGGTCACTCCAGCGAGCCGCTGCGCTTCGAGCTCGCCGGAGTGGTAAGGGCCCTGCTGCATTGTCGACTCCGACTTCCGGTTAGAAGAATCCGCAGGTCGGCGCGTGGGCATGCGGTGCCGCGGACGTGCCCGCGCCGTCAGGCGCGAAAATTTCGAGACGAATCCCGTCCGGGTCCTCGAACCAGAGGCCGCCCGAGGCCGCGCCTTCCCGGTGCGGCACGATCCCGTCGTGATAAATCCGGGCGCCGAGCTTCCGGATCCGCCCCTCCGCCGCCTTGACGTCATCGATACCGGCGACCTGGAACGAGAGATGGTGCAGCCCTGGCTGGTTCACCGGGAACCGGCCGGCCGACTGCTGCCACAGGGTCAGGACCAACGTATCTCCCTGCCCGAGAAAGGCATACGGCTTGTCCGGGTCCTCCGAGCGGCCTTGGAGCTGGAAACCGAAGACCTCCTGGTAGAACCGGACCGAGCGGGTCAGATCTGCCACATTGAGGCCGATGTGTCCGGTGGTAAATGCCGTCGCGGCCACCTGTGTCATGCTGCGCTCCATGCAAAGGGTGAAGGGCTGCCGGAACTATTACCGTCTAAACGATGTTTTAACGGTAATGGTTCCCACCTCACCTTTCAAGCCTTATTTTGGCGGTTATATGCCAGATATCCCGGATTCGCCCCGGACCTTCATCCTGGTCGGCAACCTCCCCTGCCTCGACCTGGTCAACACCCGGCCCCTGCGGCACGGGCAGCCGGAGGAGCTGCTCCGGACCTTCAGCGACCTGGTGGCCTGGCTTGAGGCGGCCGGAATCCTCACCGCCACCCAGGGCCGAGCTGCTTTGAAGCGATGGGATGGCACGTCGGAGGGCGGGCGGACGCTGCGGCGGGCGCTGGCGCTTCGGGAGGAGCTCCGCTCGTTGGCGGAGCGGACCGCAGCCGGTGGGGCAATCGGAGCTGGGGCAGTCAGGGCGGTGAACCGAATACTTGCCAGCCGCCCGGCATTTCAGCAGCTGGTCTCGGAGGGGAAACGCTGGAAGAGCGAACAACGGACAGTGTCAGAGGACGCGATTCACCTCCTGGTGCCGGTCGCCGAATCGGCCGCCTGGCTCATTGAGCACGGTGACCCGGCCCTGCTCCGGAAATGCGAAGATCCGGCCTGTGTGCTGTACTTCTACGACACCACCAAGAACAAGCGGCGGCGCTGGTGTTCGATGGATGGATGCGGCAGCCGGGCCAAGGCCGCCGCATACTACAGGCGGGAACGGAAGAAGGTCAGGTAGCCGGGCCAGGGCGGGCCGCAGTCGAGCCCGCCGAATTGCAACATCGTCAGCTGGCTTTGATGTACGAACAGCCCGCCTCCTGGGCCCGCAGCACGCCGAACACCCCTGACGGCTGCAGAATGACGCCGGGCACCAGGTAGCTCTTGGCCTTTTCGACGGCAGCGTCGTGAGCCAGCTTCTCCCGCTTCATCACGTTGCCGATCACATCGCCGAAGGCCACTCGGCACGCCAGCACCACTCCCCCCGACTGCATAAGGCTCATCAGGTTGTAATCAGCCCATTTCTCGGGCGTGCCAGGCGCGTTTGCCCTGATCGGGTTGACCTTGGACCATTTCTTCGTCTTGAAGTCCTTGACCTTGGTCTCCTTGCCCTGGTCGTAGCTGTCCCAGTACTCGTCATTCATGGCCAGGGAAATGGCCTCGTGCCGGAAGACGATCACCGGGCTCATGGTGCTCCGCTCGGTCCCGTAGACGGTCTTGTAGTTGTCCCGCCAGAGACAGGCCCTGAACAGCGCCGCACCCTCCGAGACTTCCGGCGAGTCGAATACAGCTTTGTACTTCCCTGTCACCTTGTCGACCCACGTCATGTCCCAGCTGTCGTCCACCGGGGCGTCATGGGATTCAGCCTCGAGCGCCCGTGGCGTAAACGCGGCACCACCCAGCGCGGCAAACGAGCCTGCCCCGAGGAAACCGAGAAATTGACGGCGGGGAGTGGACACGGGTGTTCCTTGGTTCAGGGATTGGGAATGGACCGGCGGCATTCAATGTAATCGCCGTCAGCGGCTGGGCCGGAGGGCCGCCTCCAGTGCCTTCCGGTAGGTCCGGCTGACCGCGACATCCGCACCCGATTGCAGGGTGAGCATGGCATCACCGCTCTGTTCAACCAGGAGCGACCGGATCCGTGACACCTGGACGATGGCGGAACGATGGACCCGGATGAATCTGGCCGGATCGAGCCGGGATTCGAGGCCGGACAGAGTGTCCCGTACCAGCTCCAGGCGGCCGGACAGGTGGACCCGGACATAGTTGTCCGCGGCCTCGAACCAGTCAACCTCATTGACGGCGATCACCTCGGTCCGGCCCCGTTCCCGCACCAGCAGCCGCTGGAGATGCGGGGCCCGCTGGTTGGTCAGGCCGACCAGGCCGGCCAGGTCCGCCGAACCAGCGGCGGCCCGGTCGTGCTGCAGCCGCTGGCGCGCTCGGGACACCGCCAGCGCGACCCGTTCATCGTCAAAAGGCTTGAGCAGGTAATCGACCGCTTCGACCTCGAAGGCCCGGACCGCATACTGATCGAAAGCGGTCACGAAAATGATCGCCGGCCGTTCGACGGCGTCGAGCGCATCGACCAGATCGAACCCCGACAGGCCGGGCATCTGGACATCCAGCAGCAGCAGGTCGGGGCGTTCCTTCCGGATGACCCTCAGTGCCTCGAGTCCATGACGGCAATCCGCCACCAGCTGAACCGCTGGAATTGCGGACAGGGTCCGCTTGAGACCGAGCCTGACCAGCGGCTCGTCGTCCACCACCACCACCCGGATCAGGGTGTCGAGGCTCATCCGTTCCACGGCATGGTGATAGTGGCCAGCGCGCCATCGCCGCCTGGCCCTGGAGCCAGGGTGAGAGAAGCCTGTGATCCGTAGATGTGCTTGAGTCGCCGGCGGGTGGCCGCCAGCCCGAACCCGGCGGAGGGCCCGGACGCCGGCACCGGCCCGCCATTCTCCACTTCGAGGATCAACTGGCTGCCGTCGCGCCTGGCCGACAGCCGAAGCCGGGTGGCCTCGGTCGATCGAGACAGCCCGTGCTTGAAGGCGTTTTCGACCAGCGGCTGGAGAATGAAATGCGGCACCCGGGCCCCATCGAGCTCGGACGGAAAGTCGAGCTCGAGATCAAGCCGGTCCTGGAACCGGATCGATTCGATGGCCAGGTAGCGCTCGACCAGTCCACGCTCGTCCGCCAGCGTCACTTCCTGTTCCGCCTCGCCCTGCAATGACGAGCGCAGCAAGTCGCCGAGCTGCACTACGACCCGGCCGGCCCTGGGCGGGTCTTCCTTGATCAGCACATTGATGGCGTGGAGCGCATTGAACAGAAAGTGCGGCTGCAGCTGCATCCGGAGTGACGCCAGCTCCGCCTGGGCCAGCTCAGCCTCCAGTACGGATGATCGCAATTCCTGCCCGCGCCACCGCTGGTAGTAGTTGATGGCCAGGACAGCGCCGGTGATCAACCAGTAGGTCAGCGCACTGATGATGAGCCGGCTGCCGAGCCACATCCGGAAGATGTACCCCCAGGTGGCCTGGGGTGAGGATGGCTCGAACATCCAGCTGCCCAGCGCCGCCACAATCGCGAGGTGGAGCAGTGCGGCCACCGCCGACACGGCACAATGGAGCGCCAGGTACTGCG
>JBDTTF010000273.1:0-3392 GCA_039930765.1 Gemmatimonadota bacterium
GACTCCTCCCGCGATACAGTCACTAGCCATTCGAACGATCGGAGCTGCCGTGGCCATTCTGGTGGGTGTGGTACTGGCTCTCGGGTTCGGCCTGCTGGCCACCCGAACCGGACTTGACCGGGCCCGTTTCCTCTATCCCGCGGTCATGGCGGTGATCGCGGTGCTCTACGCCGGCTTTGCGATCGCCGGCGGGTCGGTGCACGCCCTGGCTCTGGAGTCGATCGGCGCGATCGTCTTTTTGCTGGCGTCGATAGCCGGCTTTCGGTGGTCACTCTGGATCATCGTGGCCGCCCTGATTGGCCACGGCCTCTTCGATCTGGTGCACCCGACACTCATCTCGAATCCGGGAGTCCCAGTCTGGTGGCCAGGGTTCTGCGGGGCGTACGATGTCGCGGCGGGGCTCTACCTGGCCTGGCTGCTCTCGACCAATCGGATCCGGAACTGGCACACCGTAACGTCATGAACATCCTGGACGCGATCGGCAGTACTGAGGGACAGGTGAGACGGATATGACGGTCGAGGCCGGCAAGACGGGCGAGGCGACAGCGACTGAACGTTGGGAGTCCTGTCATTCGTTCAACGAGTTACTCCAGACTGGCTGAGGGCTTGCCGAGTAGGCGAGGCGACAAGGATTCATTCCTTGCGGAGGTATGGCCATGCATATCGTCCAGCACTCGTTCATCCTGCCGGCGGCGCGATTCAATCCTGGGGCCTGGGGTCCGCCCCATATCCTCTCTCCCCTCTCCGTCTCCCGTCCCTACCACCGCTGGTAGTTGTCCCGCCGAGTGTGCCGGTGCATACTAGGGCGGAAATGGATAGGCTGATTCCGATACACCCACCGTGGTGACATGCCCACCCGACGAATCTTCAAGGCCGTTGCCCACGATCTGGTTGAATCGCTGCTCGGCGGAGCGCACGGCGGACCTCATGGCTCGCTGTTCGATCACCTGCGGCCAGTTGGCGAGGGAGGCGAGCCAGAGGTGATCACCGTCGACCTGCTTACCCTGGCCATCGAACCGCCCGAGGCTGCCAATCCAGCGCTCACCTTGGCGATCAAGGCGGGCAGGACTCGCCTGCTCGAGCTCACTATGGGCGTCGGTCTGCCGCACACCGCGCTGACCGCGGCGCGCATCGTCGCCGCTGTGCGCGGTGCCGCACCGGCCGGACCGCGACTCGATTCGGTGGTAGTATTTCTGACCGACGACCACGGTCTCACCCACACCTTCGAGTGCCCCGCCAAGTGGATCCCGGGGCCGGCCACAAGCTCGGACGACACTTTGGCCTCCAGTGCAGCACCTCCTCCACTCGCAGACGGCGTGCAGACCGAAACTCCGGTGACTCGAGCGCTGACCTGGCTGGAGCAGTTTCTGCCTCGACTGGGATGAGTACGGGCGGGCGGGATGGGTCACGTTCACCATCGGGGGAGCGATGATCGGTCGATGGTGTGGAGGGTGGCTCGCCCTGGCTATGCTGGCCGGGTCCGCCACCGCGCAGCAGATCCCGGATGATAACAAGCCGTTTGCCCTGCCGGAGTACTCCTGTGCCGCGGCTGATTCCCTCCTCGGGCCGCGCCGTCCGTCTGGGGTGGTCCTCTCCAGCAGTGGCGATGCGACCTTTGCCAGCTTCGACCTGCCTCAGTCTGGCGCTCAGAAGCGCAACGGCAGGCTGCACCTGCGGCTCAAGATTGAGGCGATGGGTGGTGCCCTGCCGGCTCCATCACCGATGGAGTTCCACATCGTACTTAACGGGGCGCCGTTGCATGCCTATCGCGCCAGCCCTCCGCCGCACCCCTTCGAGCTCATCGTCGATGACACGATACGCCTGAGACCGTCCCTGGCGGAGTTGGACCTGGCATCCGGCCCCGCGCCCTCGGAGGTCACGCTGGCCGGACGAATCATCGGCAGCGATGCCGTGCGGTTTGCCGCCGGGCACTCCGCCGTGGCCCGATTGGCCGGCGGCGAGAATCGGATAGGAAGTGAATTCATGGACCAGGTAAATACGACCTATCGCGCCTCGCTCTGCGGCCTGGCAGCCGGTTGGCCGCTGGCGGGTGACGCCATCAAGGTGACCTATGACCGGGGTCCCATCGCGAGGTCCGTTGACGCATCAGGCGCTACCGGGGACTCTCCGCCCTCGACGGGGGCGTCAAGTCCCCGCGTGCCAGTCGACGGTGTCTACCGGGCTCAGGACGTCTCCCCGCAGCCTTCAGTTCGGGTGATGAGTTCGCCGCCATATCCGCCCGAGATGAAGGGCCGCCAGATTCCAGGAACCGTGAAGCTCCGGTTCGTGGTCGGCTCCGACGGTCGCGTCGAGGCCGGTTCCATCGAGATAGTGGAAAGTACCAACGAGTCATTTGCCCACTACGCCATCGATGGCGTTACACACACCGAATTCAATCCGGGACTGCTCCACGGCCAGCCGGTTCGCGTCAGGGTCGAGGCCCGGGTTGAGTTTCGAGGGCAGTGACATCGATCCAAAGTGACTGTTGGCGCCGCCAACAGGAATTGACCTGACCGAGATGTCGCGGGGGATTCGACGACCGGGGACGGAGTTGGAGCGGCTGGAATTGGAGGCGTGGTGTCCTGCTAGATCCTCTTTCCTCTCCTTCCTTTCCCGTGCCGCATCTCCAGGAACCAGCCATTTCGACTCGGCCGCAGCCCTCCGACCGTCTCACCTCGGCCTTTTTCGGCAGATAAGAGAGAGGTAAGACCGGTGGGCCGTTCGACTGATTCGCAGTACCTAGAATAGAATCGGTTCCGGAAAGAGTTCGTGACCCGGGGAGCGGTTCGGGCCCGAGGAGTGGGGCAGGTCCCCGCTCCCCTCTCCCCTCTTCTCTCTCCCCTCCCTCCCCTCTGCTATCTTCCCAGCACCATGACTGACCGACGATACAACGACGACGAAGTGGCCACGATCTTCCAGCGGGCGGCCGAGGATCCGCAGACCACGCCGGTGCACGTGCCGCGTGATGAGGGGCTGACGCTGGCGGAGCTGCAGGAAATCGGCAAGGAAGTGGGGATGTCTCCGGAGGCCGTGGCAATGGCCGCGCAGTCGATGGAGCTGACCGCACGCGGCAAGTCCCAAACCCTGTTCGGTTTGCCGATTGGCGTCGAGCGGACCGTGGCCCTCAACCGGGTGCTGACCGAACCGGAATGGGAGCACCTGGTGGTCCAGCTCCGCGAGGTATTCAAGGCCCGGGGCACGATGAGCTCCACCGGTTCGTTCCGCCAATGGACCAACGGCAATCTGCAGGCGCTGCTCGAACCGACCCCGACCGGCCATCGACTCCGGCTGCGCACCGTCAAGGGCGACGCCCGGGTCTCGATCACCACCGGCCTTGCCATGCTTGTCATCAGTGGCGCCGTCGGCATCTCCGCCCTGGCCGGCAGCCACCT
>JBDTTF010000274.1:0-3527 GCA_039930765.1 Gemmatimonadota bacterium
ACCACCGGCCGCCCCTGGGCGTCCACCGCATTGAATCGGACCACGTAGCTGCCGCCGGCGGGAGCGGTAAAACCGCAGCTCGCCGGATCCTTGGCGGTAACGACATCGCAACGGCCCACGGTATCACTGACCCACTCACCGACCATTTCGCCGTAGCCGTCGCGATCGCGATGAACCTGGTGCCATTCCTTCCGGATCAGCACGCCGGCCAGCTTGACGCCGGACACTCGCTGGCCGGCCGGCCGCACCGCGGCAACGCTGACCGTCTGCGGCTTGCCGGCGGTCCAGAAGTAGCTGGTACCGCCCGGCTTGAGCGCCAGGTAGAAGTCGGACGGGTGCACCACCGCGCTGACCGACGCCGATACGCTCTGGCGATTGACGTCGGTCACGGTGGCCTCGAGCGTGGCGCGGGCGGCAGTGCCAGGCGCCAGCTCTTTCAGCGCCACCGAAATCTTTCCCCGGCCCTGGCTGTCCAGGGTGTCGACACCCGAGGCCAGATCCTCGGTGCGCGGTCCCCGGTTGTCTCCGTTGTAATCCCAGTCGTTCTCACCGATGAACCAGTCGTCATAGCCCGGGATCTGCAGCTCCCAGCTCTCCATCGGCGTCAGCCTGGCGGTCCAGCTGAACCCCGCTCGACCCATCGGCGCGCCAAACAGGTAGCGTCCCTGAATCAGCGCGGTGAGCTGGTCGCCCGGAAAGCGCGGTCCCGAATCGGTGGTGGCATCGACCAGGAATTCCGGCGGCCGGTACTCCGCCACCCGGTAGTCCGCGTCAGCCAGTGCCAGCCACGACTTCCCCTTCAGGTACTCGACCTTCACGGAGTACTGGCCAAGCGGCAGGGTATTGCCGAGGGTGAGTGAGGCATCGGCGGTGCCGAAGCGCGACAGGGTGACCGTGCGCTGCTTGAGCGTCCCGCCCTCGCGATCGGAGAAGGTCCAGCGAAGTTTCGATCCGGCGGCCGGCGCCTTGAGCTTGCCCAGTGCGCCGTCGCGGACGATGGCCTTGGCGTACACAATTTCACCGGGGCGGTAGATCCCCCGTTCGGTGAACACCGCACCGGCCGCCGCTTCCCGCTCGGCACCCCACGATGCCCGCGCATTGAACTGCCACGGCGAGAGGTCGGGATCGTACTGGCTCACCGCGGTGATGGCCCGATCACTGCCCAGCGTGGCCGCCACGTAGCCCTCGAACCCGCCGCTCCGCTCCGTCATCGTATCTGGCACGAAGCCGGTCAGCCGGGCCAGGCCGTCGGCACCGGTGGTCCCGCTGGCCCTGACTCGACCGCGGGTGTCGTACAGGGTTACAGCGGCTCCCGCCTTGGCCGAGCCGTCACTGGCGCCGGTGACCCAGACCAGCCCTTCCCTCACTCCGATCTTGGCGTGAACGCCGAGGTCGGTGACTTGCAGGATGGCGACGGGTTGCGCCTTGTTGGTATTGCTGTCGAGACCCGGGCTCTGGATCCGCACTACCAGGAGCGTGCTGGTCGGACGGACTGCGGCGTTGGCCACCGGCAGCTTGAGGCCGTAGACCATGACACGGTCAGGGGTGTGCGCCAGCCCGATCCGCTGGTGGTCGGCCCGCGTGCTCGCCAGCAGCGAGTCGATGACCTGGTTCGATTCGTCGGACCAGCGGGTGTATTGCAGCACCCGCGCTTCCAGCCCGGCCGGCACCATGGCAATGACGGCGTCCAGCGAATCGACGTTGACATGCTTCACCATCAGGGTGCGGAAGCCCACCCGCTCGACGGTCAGTCGTCCGAATGGATATTCGATCAGCGGAGCGTAGCCGGTGGTCTTGAATCCTGCCGCGGGGTTGCCCGCCAGAGGCTGGCCGAACACGTCCCGTAACGCGGTGTCCGCCACGACGGCATACCCGGTGTTCGGCTTCAGCTGGGTTTCGAGATACCACTCGGCGCTCTCGCCGGCGGTATCCGAAATGGTGAATGGCGTCGTGGGCAGGATGCTGAGCCGTCGCAGCACCTCCGCGCCCTTTACCGGGGTGCCGAAGTAGACCCGGATACCGCCGGTCGGGCAGTACTTGCCGCCGTTGCACCTTGCGGAGGTCAAGATCAGCGAGCCGTAGGTCCGGAAACTCCAGCGGAGAAACGGGCTGGCCCCTTCGGGATCAACCACCGATGGCAGCACCAGGTCAGCGGCACAGTCGAGCGGCAGCGGCCGTTCGGGCACGAAATCCACCAGACGCCGCAGTCCGTCGGCGTCGTGATCGCGCTGGTAGCCGCCCGCCTCGCGGACCTGCCACGGCTCCTTGTCGCCGATCGGTCGCTGGTTGCCGGCCTTGAGCCGGATGATGCCGGGGTTGCGGCAGGATGAATTGAAGTCGAGGTAGGCCAGCGACGACACCTTGCCGGTCTCGACCGGAGTGCTGAACACCACGGTGAACCGCTGGTCCTGCGGCACGAACTGCGGATGATTGCCCTCGTTGACCGGCAATCCGGTCAGCACCTTGGGTCCTGACACGGTGAAGGAAAAGGAAAACGGCTCCTTCAACTGACTGCCATCCATCGCGGTGAAGTTGGTCGAGACGGTCACCGTGTACTTCAGGCCCGGCGTCAGCGGATCGGCCGGCGCAAACCGCAGCGTCACGGGATCACGCCATTCGAGCTGGCCCTTCACCGACGGTACAATCGAGAAGATCGTGGCCGGATCGATCGAGCGGTCCAGCGACCCTGCCACCGGCCGGTCGAACACCACGCTCACCTTCGACGCCGGTGATGCCTCCCCGCCTGGCGATGAGCGAAGCACCTGGAGTGTGGGCGCAGGAGTGATCAGCAGTGACGCAATGGCCACGGCGGTGGCGGCACGGGAAGCGAGCAGCATGGGCGGGACCGGGGGGAGCGGGGTGCGGAATAATGCAGGGATCCACAGCGGGGTGAAAGTACCGATTCGGCAGATGGCAGATGGGAGATGGGAGATGGGAGTAAGAAAATGCCTGACGGGGTAGCGAAGGAATTCCTCAGAAGGGCGTTCGCTTCTGCCATCTCCCATCTGCCATCTGCCCGCGCTCGTCAGGCTCCCAACACGCGTCTCAGCAGCATCATCTGCCCCCCATGGTACAGGTCATGGGCCGCCGCCCCTTGGATCTCCTCGGCAAAGGTCCAGGTGGCCCTGGGCCGCTTGCGCCCCAGCCGGGCGGGAGGGAAGGCCAGGACCGCCTGGCGGAGCAGCCGGTGCTGCTCGTCCAGCAGTGTGAGGTCCGCTGCCCACTCGGCGGCCGACGGGAGGATCGGCACTCCGGGGAAGTTGGCGCCAGGACGGGGAAAGCTCAGCTCGGAATCGCCGGTGATCCGCCGGCGGACGGTGTATTTCCAATAGGCAGTGTGGAGGGCCAGCTCCCAGACCGAGTGGCGGCCCTGGACCGGCCGGCGGTGAGCCAGGTCGAACGGCAGTCCCTTGAGGATGTTGCGGAGCACCGGCCCGTGCCAGCCGCGCTTGAGATAAGCGGCGTCCAACCCCTGGACCAGCAGGGCAATCCTCGGATCGATTCGGCGTGCCATCCAAACCTCCGCA
>JBDTTF010000275.1:0-35570 GCA_039930765.1 Gemmatimonadota bacterium
TCGTCTCTCGTCTCTCGTCTCTCGTCTCTCGTCTCTCGTCTCTCGTCTCTCGCCTACCTACCCCCACCCGACCCTTCGATTACCCCCTCGGCGCGACGATTCGGGTCGAGAAAAGCGGTTGCCAGTGCCTGCACCTTCTCCGCGGTCACCGCCCGGTACCGGCTGGCGGGATCGGCGACATCGCCCAGGCCACCACCGATCATCCATGCCTCCACAATTTCGCTCATGACGGCCGCACTATTCTGACGCTCGACCTGGGCCTGTCCCGCCAGATAGTTGACCGCCTGCTGCAACTCGGTCGAGTTCACCGGCTCGGCAACAAACCGATGCAGTTCCGTCAGCATGGCCTGGCGGGCTTCGTCTTCCCGCTCCGGTGAGGTGGCGATGTAGGTCGCCAGCGACCCGGCCCGGCCCCGCCCCCATGCGGTGGCCAGAACCGTATAGGCCAGCGACCGCTTGTCCCGCAGCGCCTCGAACAACCGCCCGCCGAGGCCACTCGCCACCGCGGCCCACACCTCAGCCACCGGATATTCCGGATGCCGGCGTGAAGGACCGGGAAACACCATGGCAAAGGCGGTCTGGGCTTTCTGCCGAGTGACTCGGGCTGTGCGCGGTGCCGCCGCCAGCCAGCGCTCTTCGGCAGGGCGAGCTCCGACCGGCCGCGCCTGGAGATCGCCAAAAATCCCGGCTAGGGCATCGATGGCCGCCTGCGGCTCGACTTCGCCGACGGCAATGACGGTGGCCCGGCGGGCGAGGAACTGCTGCGCATGCCAGCCGCGCACCAGTTCCGGTCCGACACTCGCCAGCGCGTCCGGCAGACCCAGCGCTGGCAGTCCGTATCCCCTCGGACCGAACGCTTCACGGAAGGCCAGCTGAAACGGATAACGGAACATGTCATCGGCCGATTGCCTGGTTTCCTCCACCAGGAGATCGCGCTCGGCCACCACATCCCGGTCCGCCAGCGTGGGCCTGGCCAGGAGCTGGTACAGCAATGAGGCACCGGCGCCGAGATGCTCAGACAGGACCGAAGTGGACCAGCCCAGCCAGTCGAGCGCCAGCCCCGGTATCAGCGATCCGCCCAGCCGTTCCGCGGCAAATGCCAGTTCATCGGCCGATCCGCCGTCCACTCCGCGCATGGCGCTGCGGACCACCAGGGCCCCGAGGCCGGCAGCTTCCGGCGGATCAAACTCCGCCCGGGGCAGGTACAGGCCCAGCGAGACCGCCGGCACCCCGGCCTTTCGCTTGACCAGCAGGTCCACCCCGGGCAGCACCGCATGCATGATCTCGGATGCCTGGCTGGCGGCGGTCGACCGCGGCGAAAACTTCCTGGTCGGTGCAGTGGCGGGATCTGACGCCGCCCGGAGCTCGGTCACCGCAAAGGCCCGGGCGACGGCATCGGCGCTGAGCTCCGCCGTGCTATCGACCGGCAGCGACAGAATCGCCGAGACGTCCTCGGGCCGGAGGTAGCGGGCCACTGCCTCGCGAACGTCGGCGGCCGTGGCCTGCTGCAACCCGGCAAACTCGCGGTCGAGCGACTCGACTCCGTCGAGCGCTTCGGCCGCGGCCAGAGCGGAAGCCCGGCCATCGGTCGATTCGAGCCCCCGGACCCACCGGGCCAGCAGCAGGGTCCGAGCCCGCTCGAGTTCGGCGTCCGACGGACCAGTCATGGCCAGTGAATTCACCGCTTCGGCAATGCCCGACGTCACTGCAGGCACATGCTCCGGCGCCAGCTCGGCGCCCACACTCATGACGCCGAGTTCAGTCGGGGTGTAGTGATGGGCGTACACGTAGGTGGCAAGGCCCGCTTCGCGCAGCGAGCGGTACAGCCGGCTGCCTCGGCCGCTGGCCAGCACCGACGCCGCGAGGTCCAGCGCCGGCGCGGCCGGGTCAAGCGGCGGCACCCCGCGCCAGCCGAAGACCAGCTCGGCCTGGGCCACATCAGCTCGCAGGGTGCGCACTCGAACGCCGGTCCGGGCCGGCTCGCGTGGCGAGGGATCGTTGGCGCCCGGCGCGGCGGGCCAGTCGCCATAGTTCTTGCGCGCCAGGGCCAGAGTGGCCTCAGGATCGAGGGCGCCCACGATGGCCACGATGGTCCGCTCCGGGACGTAGCGGGAGCGGTAGTACTGCCAGAGATCGTCGCGGGTGAGGCTGGCCAGTGCGGATTCGTAACCGATCCGCCAGCGCCGGATCCGGTGATGGTCGAACATCAGCTCGTGCAGCGTCTCGTGGGCCACTGCGGACGCGGTGTCGAGTTTCCGCTTGGCTTCCTGGATGATGACCTGGAGTTCGCGGGCCAGTTCGTCGCCGTCGATCAGCGCGTTGCGCAGCGCGTCCGACTGGATGGCCAGGGCCGCCGCGAGGCCGTCGGCGGGAAGGACCGCGAAATAGTTGGTGTGATCGTAGCTGGTACTGGCGTTGAGGTAGCCGCCGGCCGCCTTGGTTTCCCGGGCAATCGCGCCGACGCCACGGGTCGGGGTGCCCTTGAAGAACATGTGCTCGAGGACGTGGGAAATGCCGTTCCAGCGGTCGGGTTCGTCGAAGAATCCTGCCTTGACGTGGGTGACGACCGCCACGGCGGGGGCGCCAGCCTCCCGCTGCACCAGGAGGGTGAGCCCGTTGGCCAGGACTTCGCGGTGAACGCCTTCGGTCCAGCGCCGATTTCCGTTGGTTGTCATGAGCGGAAGGCTAAGGCGAACGGAGCCACAACAACAGAGACCCTCTGAAAAGGGGAAAGCGAACCGGCGGGGCGGCCTGTTCGCTATTGGCGGTTCCCTCTTCGCGGGTCCCGCTGCTACTGGATGATCCGAACCACCCCCGCCGCCGCGCTGCCCTTCATGAACGCTTCCGCGTCGGTGACCGGAATGACCACGCCCGTTTCGGTGGCGCCACGGCGGGCCAGGTCCAGCATGTATTCCTGCAGCGAGGCGGCGGACCATTCCTGGTCGGCAGCCTTCATTTCGTGGAGTATTTCATCCCAGGTGCCGCGGAACTGCCGGCCGGACAGGGTGGCCACCTGGTGGTGCTCGCCGACTCCGGGCCGTTTCTGCATGGCCTGAAGCTCGGTGAGCAGGGTGCCAAACAATTCGAGCTGGCGGGGATCCCGGACGCTGCCGTCCGGCTGCTGCGATTCGACTTCGGCCAGCAGCATGTCCACGGCATCAGGCTCGCCGGCCACTTCGCCGAGCCGGGCCAGCCAGGGGGTCAGCTCGGGATCGTCGTCCCGTAACCGATACAGCGTCTTCTTGAGCTCGACGTACCGCCACAGCGCCAGCTCGTCGAAGTGATCCTCCGGCAGCGTCCGGTCGAGCTGGAACAGGGCGGCTTCGGATTCGCCCCGGTCGTAGAGCATGTTGCTGAGATAGATCCGGGCTTCGCTGTATTGACTGTCGATCTCGAGCGCTCGGCGCAGCCAGTAGAGCGCGGTGCCCTCGTCGCCAAGACGGTGGGCGGCGTACCCGACGCAGGCGGCCGCATCAGGCGAATCGGGCCGGGCCGCGACGGCGTACTCGAAGAAGCGCTGAGCGTGATGCAGCAGGCCCTCACGAAACAGCGCGCGGCCGATCTGCAGCATCAGGTCGGCGTCTTCCTTGAAGCCGAGTGTCAGCACTTCCTGAAATGCCCGGAGACCGGGCGCCTGGCGCCCAAGCTTGAGCAGCACCTCGCCCTGGCCGGCCAGCGCATCCTCGTGGGCCGGATCGAGGGTCAGCGCCGCGTCGAAACTGCGCAAGGCCCAGGCGTATTCCTCCCGCGCCAGGTAGGCGTAGGCCATTCCCACATGAATCTCGATGGCACCGGGATAGAGCGTGGCGCCCTCTTTCAGGAGGGCGAGAGCTTCGTCGTAACGACCTTCATTGTAGAGCTGGTGGGCTTGTTCGTCGTAGTCGTCGGAGCTGAGGAATGAATCGGTCATGCAGCTGCGCCTCCGGCGGCGAGTTTATCCAAGTTAAAAACGGTTGTATCGCCACACAAGAGATGAATACGACGTCGGTTGCACATACCTCAGGGGACAATGCGACGGGCGGCTGCTCGCCGGGTCGATCGGCGAGGCGAGAGGCACCAATCGGCAGAGGTCGCAGATGCAGCGTGCCCTGATTCAAGCGGACGGAGAATCATGGAAGAATTCCTGACACCGGCCGATCAAGTCACCCACTGATTCGAGTGAACATTTCGATCACCGAGCGATTGATCTGGCAAGGCTGGTCGTGAGGCATGCACCCTGGAGTGACTGGTGGGTCTGAATCGCGCAGTTCCAGTAAGCTGTTGGTATATGGAGGTTTGCGGCGGATATATTACTGACTTGACAGTTATTAAACGCTGTTTAACTTACTGACCCGTAAGTTAACAAGGTGGACAACTTGAGTACCGAACTCGACTACAACACCGACGAAAACGCCCCTCGCTGGCAGCGGCGGCCCGACGATCGTCCGACCGAAATTCTGGATGCCGCGCTGCTGTTGTTCAGTGAACAGGGGTTCGCCCGCACCAAGCTGGAAGAGGTGGCCAAGAAGGCGGGGGTCAGCAAGGGCACCGTCTATCTCTACTTCGAATCGAAGGATGCGCTGTTCCAGGCCATCGTCCGCACCTACGTGATCGAGGCGCTGCTCCAGCTCCGGGAAATCGTCCGACAGCACACCGGCACCAGTGAAGCGCTGCTGCGCCATGTGATGGAGCTGCTCTGGACCAGTATGAGAAACGAAGGCAAAGCCCGGCTCTCTCGCCTGGTCCACTCGGAGCTGGCCAACTTTCCCGAGCTGGCCCGTTTCTACTTTACCGAGGTGGTCATTCCCTCGCGCGAGATGGTGTCCGAGATCCTGACCCGCGGAATTCAGAATGGCGAGTTTGCCCCGGTCAATCCGGACCTGGTGGGGCGCACCATCTGCGTCACCCTGCTGCAGTGGGCCTCCAACCAGCGCTACCTCAAGCAATTCGACTCGGTGCACTTCAGTGACGACGAGGTATTTGCCGGAGTGTCCGAGCTGCTGATGCGGGGACTGAAAACGGGCGCGGTCCGCGCCCAGCAGGACTGATATGCGCCGGGCGCTTTCACTTTCGCTGCTCGGCCTGGCTGGTCTGGCGGCACAGGCCCATCCGCAGGAGGTGGCGCGGATCCCTTCCGACCCGCTGACGCTGGTCGAGGCCATGCAGCTGGGACGCCAGCAGGCTGTGTCCGCCGTCCTGGCCCGGCTCAACGTGAAACTGGCGGATGCCCGACTCGGCCAGCGCCGCGCCGACCTGCTTCCATCGGTGTCCGGTTCGGGGCGGTTTACCCGTCAGACCCTCAACTTCGACGAGTTCGGATTTCCGGGGGTGAGCGGGGTGACCGATCCATTCAACGTCTGGTCATTCCAGGTCAAGGCCAGCCAGACGATTTACGATGCCAGCCTCTGGGCCCGGCAGCGGGCCGCATCCGATTCGGCCAAGGCCGCCGGGCTGGACGCGATCGCGGCCGGTGACCTGGCGGCGGCCACCGCCGGCGTGGCCTACGTCCGGGTGCTGGGCAGCGGCGAAGCGGTCTCGGCCCGGCTGGCGGACAGCGCGATCGCGGCAGACCTGCTCGAGCAGTCGCGGCAACTGGTGCTCAGCGGCGTCAGCCCCCCGATCGATTCGACTCGGAGCAGCGTCAACTTTGCCGCGGTCAGGACCCAGTTGATCATCGCCCGCAATCAGCAGGACCGGAACCGGCTCGAGCTGGCCAGGACCCTCGACCTGCCGCCCGGCGGTATCGTGGAGCTGGCCGACTCGCTGGCCGTCGGCGGCGACCAGGTCCCGGCCGATGCCGATTCCGCCGTCGCCTTTGCGCTGGCCCATCGCACCGAGATGCGAGCCGAGCAGCAGCGGCTCGATGTCTCTCAGCGGAGCCTCAAGGCCATCCGGTACGAGAATCTGCCCAGTCTCGGCGCCGCCGGTCAGTACACCGAGAGCGGCAACAGGCTCGACGGGCTGGAGGGTTCCTATTCGTTCGGGGTCGGCGTCAACATTCCGATCTTCGACGGACTCAAGCGGCAGACCAGGGCGTCCGAGCAGTCGGCCCGGGTCGAGGAGCAGCAGCTCCGGTTGCACGACACCGAACGCCAGGTCGAAACCGAGACCCGGCAGGCGCTGCTCGATATCTCGGCGGCGCGCCAGCAGTCCGACCTGGCCCGCGACCGCTTGCGGCTGGCCGTGCTCGAACTCGATCAGGCGGAGGAGCGGTTCAAGGCCGGCATCGCCAGCAGCATCGAAACCACCAATGCGCAAGTGAATGTCGTCACGGCACGTGACGTATTGATCCAGGCCAGGGTCGCCCTTGGTGTCGCTCGGCTGAGCGCCTACCGGGCGCTGGGCATCCTGGCCGACCTGCAATAGTCCGAAAGGCACCGCACCCCATGGCTACCCCGATCTCACGTCCTCGCGCTGTCGAGTCCACCGACCCGGTCGCTCCAGCGGCTCCGGCCAGGCGCCGGCCGCCGGCCGCGCTCGTCGCTGCCGTCCTGGTGCTGGCCATCGCCGGCTGGGGGCTCAAGCAGTATCTCGGCTCGCGCAACCGGGTCTCGAGCGACAACGCCCAGATCGAGGGGCATGTCACCCCGGTCGCGGCCCGGATCCAGGCCTTTGTGTCCTCGATTCGAGTCGATGACAACCAGCCGGTGAAGCAGGGAGACACCCTGGTGGTCCTCGACCAGCGTGACCTCGAGGTCAAACTTCGGTCGGCCGAGGCCGACCTGGCGGCGGCGCAGGCGGGGCATGGCAAGGGCGGCGGTCAGGCGGCAGCGCAGCTGAGTGCCAGCGAGGCTCAGGCGTCGAGCATGCAGAGCTCGATCGCGGCGGCGGAGGCCAACTTCCGGAAGGCGCAGGCCGATCTCGACCGGTACAAGGGACTGGCCCAGCGTCAGATCATTTCGGCCCAGCAGCTCGATGCAGCGCAGGCCACCTTCGATGCGGCCTCGGCCAATCTCGATGCGATGAAGAAGAGTGCCGCAGCCAGCACCCAGCAGGTCAGTGCCTTTTCGGCTGGGGCCAGGGTGGCGGATGCCCGTCTCGAAGCGGCCCAGGCGGCCGTTGCCAATGCCAGGCTGCAGCTGAGCTACGCGATTCTCACGGCCCCAGCCAATGGCGTCGTGGCCAGGCGGTCGGTGGAAATCGGAGCCCTGGTTCAGCCCGGCCAGACGCTGATGTCACTGCTGCCTACCGATACCGTGTGGGTCACTGCCAATCTCAAGGAAACCGAGATCGAGAACGTGTCCCCGGGTGATGTGGCGGAGTTCAAGGTCGACGCGTATCCGGATCACCAGTTCACCGGCAAGGTCGAGAGCATCAGTCCGGCCACCGGGGCCCGGTTCGCGCTGCTGCCGCCGGACAACGCCACCGGCAACTTCACCAAGGTGGTCCAGCGGGTACCGGTGCGGATCGCGGTCGATCATCCCGATCCCAGGTACCCGCTGCGGCCCGGCATGTCGGTCGTCGTGAGCATCAAGACCAAGTAGGACCGTGGCCACGCTCGTTCTGCCGGTCCGGATCGTCCGGGACAATGCTGCGATCTACCGGGCGCGGTACGTCATTGCCTTTGCGGTGACCCTGGCCAGTGTCCTGGAGCTGGTGGATACCAGCATCGTCAACGTGGCCATCCCCCACATGATGGGAAACCTGGGCGCCACCCTGGACGAAATTGCCTGGGTCAGCACCGGCTACATCGTGGCCAACGTCATCGTGCTGCCGATGACCAGCTGGTTCGCCGACAAATTCGGGCGGCGGAACTACTACACCGGCTCGATCATCCTGTTCACGCTGGCCTCGTTCTTCTGCGGCCATGCCACCACGCTCGAGGGATTGGTCGGCTGGCGGGTGATCCAGGGGCTGGGCGGCGGCGCGCTGATCTCGACGGCCCAGGCCATCCTGTTCGATGTCTTTCCCGTCGAAGAGCGCGGGTCGGCCATGGCCATCTTCGGAATGGGCGTGATGGTCGGCCCGACCCTGGGGCCCACCCTCGGCGGCTGGCTGACCGACAATTTTTCCTGGCCCTGGATCTTCTACATCAACATTCCGCTCGGCATCCTGGCCGGATTCATGACGTGGCGGACCGTGCCCGAACCGGCCCACCACGTCGAGCGAGGTGATTCGATCGACTGGCCCGGGCTGGCGTTCCTGATTGTTGGCATCGGGGCGCTGCAGGTGCTGCTGGAGCGGGGAGAGACCAAGGACTGGTTCCAGTCGCGCGAGATCATCCTCGAAACCATCGCGGCGGTGTCCGGCGTCATCCTGTTCATCTGGCACGAGCTCCGCACCGAACATCCGGTGGTGAATCTCCGGATTCTCAAGGACCGGCAGCTGGCGGCCAGCGTGGTGTTCGGCGCGGTGCTCGGCTTCGCGCTCTATGCCAGCGTCTTCGTGCTGCCGGTCTTCCTGCAGACACTGCTCGGATTCAGCGCCTGGGACACCGGCAAGGTCATCCTGCCTGGCGCCATTGCGGCGGCCTTCACCATGGCCCTCGTCGGCCGGCTGGGCAGCAAGGTGGATGCCCGGGGAATGATCGTCATTGGGGTGGGGCTCTTTGCCTGGTCAATGTGGCTGCACTCCCGGCTCACCACCGATATCGGCAGCCACGACCTGCTGGTGCCGATGATCCTCCGCGGCGTCGGCCTCGGCTTCATCTTCGTGCCACTCACCGGTGTTGCGGTGGCCAATCTCTCGTCCAACCTGATTCCGCAGGGCACCGGGTTGTACAACCTGGCCCGGCAGCTGGGTGGCAGCTTCGGGATCGCGATCAGTGCCACCCTGATCACCCGGTTCCGCGAGGGCGCTCGCGAGGCGCTGCGGCCGCACCTCGAGGCTGGCGCGACGCCGGTCCGGCCAATGCTCGAGGCGCTGACCCACCGGTTCCAGACCCTGGGCGGCGACCTGATCCAGTCGCAGCAGCGCGCCATGGCGGTGCTGGATCTGCGACTGGAACGCCAGGCCTCGATGATCGCCTTTGAGAAAGTCTTCCTGACCATGGGCATCACCTTTGTCCTGGCGCTGCCGCTGCTACTGGTCTTCAAGACCGGCCGGATCAGAGGTGGAGGCGGGCCCGCCCACTGACCGTCCGCTGCACTACTGGCGCGCCGCACCGGTTCCACCACGGCATGAGGTGGTCCGCCGGGAGAACCGCCGGGACTGCGGCCTCACCCAGAAGCCGTTCACTTCAGCCGCCCTCCGCAACCAGGTGCGGGAACTGCTCAACGGCCCACCCGCTGCTGCCTCGGCCCAGCTTGAGCAGCCCCAGTCGTCGATCGAGGGCTGACTTGCGCCCGGCCCGCCCGTCGCTTTCTTGAGGCCATGCATGTAATCCTGCTCGGCACCGCGGCCGGCGGTGGCTTCCCCCAGTGGAACTGCTGGTGTCCGGTGTGCCGGATCGCCCGGCGCGATCCCGAGGCCGCTCACCCTCGAAGTCAATCATCTGTCGCAGTCAGCGCTGACGGCCGGCACTGGTTCCTGGTCAACGCCTCCCCCGATGTCCGGGATCAGCTCTCCCATCTGCCTTCCGATATTCCAGCCGGCAATCGTCACGTGCCGATCGAAGGGGTCATCACCACTGACGCCGAACTCGATCACACCATGGGGCTGGCACTCTTGCGGGAAGGCCGCCGGCTGCAATTCTGGTCCACCGCCGCGGTGCGGGAAGTCCTCGAGGAGGATTCGCGGCTCCTGCCGGTGACTCGAGCCTTTGCCGAGGTCCAGTGGCATGAGCTGCCGCTGGGACGGCCCGTTCAGATGACCAATCGTGATGCAGCGCCGAGCGGCCTGACCATCGAGGCCTTTTCGGTGGCTGGAGATCCACCACGGTTTGCCCGCCACGAACGGGCGGGCCACACTGTCGGGCTGGATATCCGGGCATCCAATGGTGTCCGCTGCCTCTTCATCCCGGGCTGTGGCGCCGTCGATGAGGAGATCAAGGCCCGCCTGACCGGCGCCGCCCTGCTGCTGTTCGATGGCACCTTCTGGGCTGAGGATGAACTGATTGGGCTGGGCATCAGCGACCGGCCCGCCGCCGCAATGGGCCACCTGCCGATCAACGGCCCGGGCGGCAGTCTCGCTCGCCTTGAGGCGCTGGCACCGCCCCGCCGGGTCTACACCCACATCAACAACAGCAACCCGGTCCTGATCGAGGATTCGCCGGAACGCCGAACCGTCGAAGCGGCGGGCTGGGTCGTCGGTGATGACGGGATGCGGTTCGAACTGTGAGCCCCGCCGATCACCTCCGGTCCGATTCGCTGTCCGCCATGGCCGCGGCAGAGCCCGCTGTGCTGCAGGCCTGGATTGGCGCCACCGATGATGGCGCGATTGCCGTCGGTTCGAACGGGAACATCGTGCTGCACAATCCCGCGGCCAGCCGGGTCACCGGCGTGTCGGCGGACATTGCACTCGGCCGGCCCTGGCAGGAGGTGCTCCGGCTGGAGCCGCAACTCGCGCGTGATGCCTGGCGGGTGAGGACCACCGGCGTGCCTGCTCGGCTGGTGACCGATGTGTTGTGCGCCCAGGGCAATCGACGGTCCACCGAGATCCAGGTCAGTCCCTGGCATGATGGCCAGTCCGCGACCGGTATCCTGATCATCATCCGGGATTTGGCCACCTTGTGCCGCCAGCGCATCGTGGCCACTGGCAGGAGCGGCTACGGGAATCTCGCCGGCGCGCATCCCGCCATGCAGTCGCTGTACGACCTGATCGATGCGATCGCACCGAGCGATGCGCCGGTGCTCATTGAAGGAGAAGCCGGCACCGGCAAGGAGCAGATCGCCCAGCTGCTCCACGCCCGGAGCAAACGAGCCGAGCGGCCGCTGGTCGTGTTCGATTGCGACGCGACGGAAGCCCAGCGGTGTGAGGACGACCTGTTCGGTCGTCGCGGCGGCAAGCGAGGAGCCGCAACGCCGGGCCGATTTGAGCTGGCCGATGGTGGAATGCTCTACCTGGCGGAGGTCGGGCAGCTCTCGCCGGGCGCCCAGCGCCACCTCCTCCAGGTCATGCAGAGCGGTGAACTGGCCCGGGCCGGTGAAGCACGCCCGCGGCCGATCGATGTGCGGGTGATCGCGGGCTCCCGCGTGCCCCTCGATGCCACCGTCAGGGCCGGGCAATTCCGGGAGGATCTGTACTACCGGCTCAAGGTGGTCCGGATAGCAGTTCCGCCGCTGCGGGATCGGTCGTCGGACCTGCCACTCCTGGTCGAACACTTTCTGGCCCGATACGGCAGCAGCAGCGCCGCGGTTGTCACGCCGGCGGCGATGGCCATGCTGGCCGGGTACGCCTGGCCCGGCAATGTCCGCGAGCTGGAGGGGGCAGTGCGGCACGCGCTGGCGCTGCATCCGAAGGGGGCCATCGGTCCCGACAGCTTCCCGGCCGAAATTCGCGGTTCCGACCAGCGCCCGCCTTTGGTGGTTGGTGAGCCTGGCCAGCAAGAGCGCCGGGCGCTGTTGCTCCATGCGCTGGCTGGCCAGGGCGGCAACCGCAGCGCTGCCGCCCGCACCCTGGGCATCGGCCGCGCCACCTTCTATCGCTGGTGGAAGGATGCCGGACTCGGCGTCTTTCCCGGTCGAGGCTGAGCCGAATGACATTTCGGCGCCGCCTGCTGGTGGGTTTTGCATTGATGACGCTGCCGGTCGCGCTGGTCGCGGCAGCGGCCATCCGCAGCAATGCGCTGGAACACGATGCCCTCGAAGCGCTCCGCGCCGGACTCAGCCGCACCCGGACCTACGCCGAAGTCGAAACCGCCATCTTCGATCAGGGCGAGGTCCTCTGGCAGGCGCTGTCCGGCCATGAAGCCAATGCCCGCAAGGATTTCAAGAGCCACGGCGAAATCGTCGACTACTGGCTCGATCGCTGGACCTCGGAGCTCCGACCGGAGGAACAGGAGCTGGCCGATGGGGTGCGCACCATCCAGCGGCATTTCCAGGCGGTCGGCGACAGTGTCTTCAGCCTGATGGACAAGGGCAGACAGCCGCTAGCCTACCAGTTGGCCCGGACCGAATTGAAGCTCAAGCTCGAGCCGGCCCTCACCGAGGTCAATCACGAGATCTACCGGCGGGCCAGGGAGTACAGCGTCAATACTGCGCTGGCGCGGGTCCAGGAAATCGTCGATGCCAAGCGGCATACGATGATCTGGATCCTGGCTATGGCCATCGTGCTGGGTCCGGTTGGCGCCTGGATCATCTCGCGCAGCCTGGTCAAGCCGATCACGGAGCTGCAGGGGGCCATGGCCGCCGCCGGTGACGCCGGTCATGGCCCGCCCGTCGGGATTGAGGCCCGCGACGAGATCGGCGACCTGGCCCGCGCTTTTGCCGCGATGACCGAGCGGCTGCGTCATTCCCGTGCCGACCTCGAACAACTCAACACCCAGCTGGGCGCCCGGGTAGCGGATCTGCAGAGCACCCAGGACCGCCTGGTCCAGTCGGAAAAGCTGGCCTCGATCGGCGAAATGGCGGCCGGGGTGGCGCATGGCTTGAGAAACCCGCTGGCCAGCTTGCGAGCCTCGGTGCAACTGGTGCTCCGTCACCCCGAGAGCCCGGCCGCACGCGAGCTGCTCGAGTCGATGATCGGCGAAGTCGATCGGCTCGATCATCGGATCACCCACCTGCTGGCGTTCTCCAGCCCAACCCCGGTGCACCCGATCCGGGACCGGCCCGGTCCAATGGTCCAGGCCAGGCTGGCTGCCATGTCTCAACTGCTGGCCGAGCGACGGATCACTCTCGAGGTGGACCTGCCTGAGACGGTGGCCGACATCGTGGTGGATCCGGTCAGACTCGACCAGGCCCTGACTGAAGTGATCGCCAACGCCATCGGGGCCATGCCGGACTCGGGCCGGCTCAGAGTATCGACCAGCCAGGCGGCCGGGTCATCCGGCAACAACGAGGTAGTCATCGAAGTGGCGGACAATGGGGCTGGCATTCCCGCCAGCGCCATGCAATCGGTCTTCGATCCATTCTTCACCACCCGCCCGGAGGGCACCGGACTCGGTCTGACCATGGCCCGCCGATTCGTGGAGCAGAACGGCGGGCGGCTGGAACTGACCAGCCAGCCCGGTATGGGCACGACGGTGCGATTCCACTTTCCCGCGGCCGCTGAATCGCCCTCGCTGAGGTCGGCATGAACGGTCCTACCGTCCTGGTCGTCGATGACGAACGCAACCTGGCCAAGGCCATCAAGGCATTCCTCGAAGCCTCGGGCTATGAAGCGGAGGTGGCACCGAGCGCCGAGGCGGCGCTCGAGGCCATCGAGCGGCTGCGGCCCGACGTCATCTTCACCGACGTCAGGCTCCCTGGCATGAGCGGTATCGACTTGCTGAGGAAGATCCGGGAATTCGATGCCGCCATTCCGGTCGTCGTCATGACCGCGTTTGGCACCATTGAGGGCGCTGTGGCAGCGGTCAAGCTCGGCGCCTTTGACTACCTCAAGAAGCCGGTTGACCTCGAAGAGCTGAAGCTGCTGGCCGACCGGGCCCGGGAAACCAGCCAGCTCAAGCAGGAGCTCTCCTTCTATCGCCGCCGTGCAGCCCAGGAAGAGTCGTTCGGCAGTGTGCTCGGGAGTTCGTCGGTGATGCGGGCGGTCCTCGATCGGGCCCGGGACATCGCGGCGCTGGATGAAACTCCCCCGGTGCTGATCACCGGCGAAACGGGAACTGGCAAGGGGCTGGTGGCCCGGACCATTCATTCATCGGGGCCTCGTTCGGGCCACCCCTTTATCGACGTCAACTGCACCGCGCTGCCGGCCAACCTGATGGAAGCCGAATTGTTCGGCTACGAACGGGGCGCCTTTACCGACGCCAAGGAATCGAAGCTCGGCCTGTTTGAGGCGGCGGAGCGCGGCTTCATCTTTCTCGATGAAGTCGGCGATCTCGAACTGGCCCTCCAGGGCAAGCTGCTGCGCGCCATCGAGGACCGGACGGTGAGACGGGTGGGAGGCATCCGTGACCGCAAGATCGACGTCCGGATCCTGGCCGCCACCAATCGGGATATCGAGCGCGAATCCCAGAGCGGCCAGTTCCGCAAGGATCTCTACTTCCGGCTGGCGGTCATCCTGCTCCGGCTGCCACCGCTCCGCGAGCGCGGCGACGATGTCCAGGTCCTGGCCGAGCACTATCTCCACCAGTTCAGCCTGAAGTACGGCAGGCCTGGCCGGCGCCTTACGGCGGAGGCCAGTCAGCAGCTGCAGCAGTATCCCTGGCCGGGAAATGTCCGTGAGCTGAGCCACGTGATCGAGCGCGCGGTCCTGTGGAGCCGGGAGGAAATGGTCGGCATCGATCACTTGTCGCTGACCATGCCGACCGCCCTGCCGGGTGCCGGAAATGATTCTGCCGGTGCGGTGGCCTCGGGGCAGACAACGGGAATGGATCTCGCTGAGGTTGAACGGACCATGCTGGAGCGGGCCCTCCGCCAGTCCGCCGGCAACCAGACCAAGGCGGCCGAGCGACTCGGCATCAGCCGGGACACCCTCCGCTATCGATTGAAGAAGCACGGCATCCAGGGCTGAGTCTGGATTGGGCAGGTGGGTGGAATCACCCACTGACTGGGTGATCCCACCCAATCTGATCCGACGCACCAAACTGCCAGCTCCGCCTCAGACTCGCTAACTCCTTGAATGACAATCAAGTCCGCCGGTGTGCCGCGGGTCATCAGGCGGGCACGGCCCATGCTTCTGCAGGAGTACCTGCGGAGGTCCCACAGGTATTCGGGAAGATCCGCGAAGCGTTGAAATCACCACGAGTACTCCCCGAACTTTCTGGCCCTACAATCGGAGGTATGCATCATGACCTGGACCAAGCCCGAAGCAGAAGTTGTGGCCGTGACGATGGAAGTCACCGCGTACGTCGCGCAGCTCTAAGCGACTGCAATACCAGGCGGGGCTCGCTGCAAGGCGAGCCCCGCTTCCATTTTCAGACCCTGGCCGCAACCCTGTCCCGGTCCCGACTGCGCCGACCTGATGACCGCCACGCTCCAGTCTTCGCTGCTCGCGACGCCGCCGGCGCCGCCGATTCCGCTGCTCGACCGGCCGCTCAGTCCGGCGGCGCTCGAGGGAGCCCTGCGGGCGTTCAGCGGCTCCTACTACGTGAATCATCCATTCCATCGGCTGATGTATGACGGCAAGCTGACCCAGCGGCAGTTCCAGGGTTGGGTGGCCAATCGTCTGGCCTATCAGCGCGTGGTGCCTCGCAAGGATGCCGCCATACTCAGCAATTGTCCGGATTCCGACGTGCGGCGCGAGTGGATCGGACGGATCGTCGATCATGACGGCACCACCCCCGGCACCGGTGGCATCGAGCTCTGGATCCGGCTCGGCATCGCACTCGGCGTTCCGCGCGAGGAAATGGAGGACGAGCGGCATGTGCTGCCGGGCGTGCGGCTGATCTGCGAATCCTACGTGACCTTCTGCCGCACCAACGACTGGGTCACCGCCTGCGCCTCGTCACTGACCGAACTGTTTGCCCCGCGGATACACGGCGAACGGATCGAATCGTTCCCGAAGCATTACCCGTGGATTCCTCCCGAGGGGCTCGACTACTTCAGGAGCCGGCTGGTCCAGGCGCCCAGGGACGTGAAGCATGGTCTGGCCATCGTGCAGCAGCACTGCACCACGGTCGACACCCAGCGCAAGGCATTCGGCGCCCTGGCCTTCAAGCTCGAAATGCTCTGGGCCCTGATCGACAGCATCCATAACGCCTATCGCGAACCGGCCGGGGCATGATGGTCGACGTGGAATCCCGTCCGCGGCTGTGGCGGCTGGCCCGGCTGGACTTCGACCGGGTGCGCCAGCGGCGGGTGCTGCTCTACCCCGAAGGCGCCATGTTCATCAATGAGACCGGCGCCGCAATCCTCGAGCTGTGCAATGGCCAGCACACCATCGGGGAAATCGCCAGTGCGCTGGGCGAGCGCTACGGCACCGATGTGAACGATGACGTCCTCGAATATCTGACCGACATGGCCCGACGAGACCTGGTGACCACCCGTGGCTGACCTGCTGCCGACGACGCTGCTGGCGGAGCTGACCTATCGCTGCCCGCTGCACTGCCCCTATTGCTCCAATCCACTCGAGATGAGCCGGGCCGACGCCGAGCTCTCGACCGAGCAGTGGAAGCGGGTATTCTCGGAGGCCCGCGCGCTTGGCGTGCTGCAGCTGGGGCTTTCCGGCGGCGAGCCGATGATCCGGAAGGACCTCGAGGAACTGGTGGCTCACGCCCGGTCGGAAGGACTCTACACGACGCTGGTCACGTCAGGCCTGGGACTGACACGGCCGCGCGCCGAACGCCTCAAGGCCGCGGGACTCGACCACATCCAGATCTCGTTTCAGGATTCCGATCCGGTCAACGCCGAGAAGATCGCCGGGACCCGGTCGGTCAAGCAGAAGATGGAAGCGGCCGCGCTGGTCAAGTCGCTGGACCTGGCGTTCTCGGTCAACGTGGTGCTGCACCGCGGCAACCTCGACCGCCTGGGTGAGATCATCGAGATGGCGGCCGGACTCGGCGCCGATCGGATCGAGCTGGCCAATACCCAGTATTACGGCTGGGCACTGACCAACCGGGAAGCGCTGATGCCAACCCGGGCACAGGTCGAACGGTCGAAGCCGATAGCTGCCGCTGCCATCGAGCGGTACCGCGGCATCATGCAGATCCTCTACGTGCTGCCGGACTATTACGAGATGTATCCGAAGGCCTGCTACGCGGGCTGGGGGCGGGTCTACATCCTGGTGACACCGGACGGCAAAGCGTTGCCCTGCCACGGCGCCACCCAGATCAAGGACCTGCAGTTCGTCAATGTGCGGGAGCAGAGCCTGGCCACGATCTGGCGGGAGTCGCCGATCTTCAACGCCTTCCGCGGCGATGACTGGATGCAGGAGCCCTGCCGGAGCTGTCCCCGGAAATCGACCGACTTCGGCGGCTGCCGGTGCCAGGCCTTTGCGCTGACCGGTGATGCCCGGGCGACCGATCCGGTCTGCACCCTTTCACCCAATCACGGGATGATCGAGGCAGCGCTGACGATTCCGGGCCAGATGCCGGACTACATCTACCGCAAGGTGTCCGGCGAGCCGCAGCCGGCCTGAATTCCGCCGCGCTGCTATCGGGGCGGAACGATTTCCGCCCCGGCGACCATTCGTTCCAGCGTCACGGTCTGCTCGATTGAGGTTCTCACCGCCCGCTTGATCGAGCCTTTGGCGGGCAGAGTGGCGGTCAGCGTGATTTGTCGCTGCCAGAGCAAAGGACCGAAGCGCGGGCTCCAGACCATGGAGCCCGTTTCCTTTTCGGTGGTCGCCGCTTCGACCGGCAGTGAGTCGAGCGCCGCCCCGACCGCGGTGCGGCGCCGGTCACCGCTCAGGAAATAGCGGCGCACGGTTTGGCCCGCCGCGGTGCTGTCCGCCCGCCGCTCGATCCGCCAGCCACCATCGAGCAGTGCCACCTGCCCCGGGCGCAGCACCGTGCGAGGCAATGGCGGCAGCACATCATCGAACGCCGATCCCAGCTCGGCGATCTCGCTGACCTCGTCCGGGATGAACGGCTGGTCATCCCAGGTATAGACCCCGTTTGACGAGAGGCGGCCATGATATCGCCCGCCCACCATCCCGTCAGTTTCCGGGGCGAATCGCTGGCCACCTGCCTCACGCCAGACGGCCAGTGAATCGAACCAGCCGGTGAGCTCGATTCCGCTGTCGCCATCCACAGCGGCGATCACGATGACGCCGTCCCGCCCGCTCCGTTCCTGAGTCACCGCACTGCCGGTCTCGATCCGGATCTGGCTCCGGATGGTCTGGCGGAACCGGGCGCCATCGAGCTGGGCCGGGGTGTACGCCGGCAGCTGGGCTGCGAGTGCGATAGGGATGAAGAGCGGGATGAGACTGAAACGGCACACGGCGAGACAAACTTGGCGGAGCCAGGCTGAAGCTGGCGAAACAGCGAAGAGCGAGGAGGGAAGAGGGGTGATCGGAGCCGCGGTTCCCCTCTCCCCTCTCCTCTCTCCCATACCTACTCCGCAGACATGAAAGGGTATCTGTAGTCTTTCGGCGGCGCGAATGTCTCCTTGATGCTCCGGGGAGAGACCCAGCGCAGCAGGTTGAGAATCGAGCCGGCCTTGTCGTTGGTGCCGCTGGCCCTGGCCCCGCCGAACGGCTGCTGGCCGACGACCGCGCCGGTCGGTTTGTCATTGATGTAGAAGTTGCCGGCGGCGTTGCGCAGCAGGGTGGTCGCTGTCACCACGGCGGACCGGTCCTGTGACCAGATGGCGCCGGTCAGCGCGTAAGGGCTGGTGCGGTCCACCAGGCTCAGGGTTTCGAGCCACTGCTGTTCCGGATAGACGTGTACCGCCAGCACCGGCCCGAACAGCTCCTCGCACATCAGCCGGTAATTGGGATCCTCGACCTGGATCAGGGTCGGTTCAACAAAGAACCCGGTCTCATCATTGCAGCCACCGCCAGCCAGGATGGTGACTCCCTTCTGGGTCCGCGCCGCCTCGATGTAGCCCTTGATCCGGTCATAGGCCCTCCGATCGATCACCGCGCCCATGAAATTCCTGAAGTCGGCCACATTCCCCATCTTGATGTCGGCCATCAGCGCCAGGGTCTTTTCCTTGACCTTGGGCCAGATGTTGCTCGGGATGTAGGCCCGGCTGGCGGCGCTGCATTTCTGCCCCTGATATTCAAAGGCGCCCCGGACCATGGCAACGGCCAGCGCATCGACGTCGGCGCTCGGATGGGCCCAGATGAAATCCTTGCCACCGGTCTCACCCACCAGCCGGGGATACGTCACGTAGTTGGGCAGGTTCTCGGCCACCTTCCGCCACAGCAGCTGGAACACCGCGGTTGATCCGGTGAAGTGAATCCCGGCCAGATTGCGATCGGCTACCAGGCGGTCAGTGACCAGCACCGGATCGCCGGGCACGAAATTGATCACTCCCGGCGGCAGCCCCGCCTCCATCAGCAGCTTCATGAAGTACCAGTTGCTGAGCGATGCGGCCAGTGACGGCTTCCAGATCGCAACATTGCCAAGAAAGGCCGGGGTAGTCGGGAGGTTGGTCCCGATGGCAGTGAAGTTGAACGGCGTGATGGCGTAAATGAATCCTTCCAGCGGCCGGTGTTCCATCCGGTTCCATACGCCCGGTCCGCTCAACGGCTGTTCCTTCAGCAGCCGTTCAGCGAAATGGGCATTGAACCGCAGGAAATCGATCGCCTCACAGGCGGCGTCGATCTCGGCCTGATAGCAGGTCTTGCTCTGGCCCAGCATGGTGGCCGCGTTGAGCACCTGCCGCCACGGACCGGCCAGCAAGTCGGCCGCCTTGAGGAAGACGGCTGCCCGCTGTTCGTAGGGCCAGCCGGCCCACTCCTTCTGGGCGTCAAGCGCGCTCCGGATGGCGCTATCGAGCACCACGGCATCGGCCAGGTGCACCCTGGCAATGACCCGCTGGTGGTCGTGCGGTGACACCACATCCAATGTCTTGCCGGTGCGGATTTCCTTGCCGCCGACCACGATCGGAATGTCGACCTGGATGGCGGCCTGCCGGGCCAGTTCCGCCTTGAGCGCGGCACGCTCCGGTGAACCGGGGGCATACGAGAGCACGGGCTCGTTGATGGGCTGGGGAACGCTGTAGGTGCCGCTCATGACATGAAATCCGGGCCTGAGGAAGGCGGGAGAGTAGCCGCCCGCAGGGGCAGGCGGCAAGTCTCCGCAGGCCGAGCGCGCCCTAGTGCGCGGTGCCCTTCCCTTCCCGCTCCAGGATGGCGGGCCAGTTCGAATCGGCCAGCCTGAGGTTGCCCGCCGCGTCCTTGTTGAACCGCTCGCGGACACTCTTGCTGTTCTGCATCAGCAGCCGGCCGTCGACGATCTCATAGGCATCGATTTCGACCGGAGCCGTGTGCCCCTTCGAAGCGGCATAGGCACAGTAGCCGCCGAACTGGGGCGTGTACCTGGTCGGAGAATCGTCGAACGTCCGCTTGTTCGTCGCCGAGCTGAACCGGTAGGTGGCCCCGTGCCATTGGCTGGTCAGGGCCGGCTGCCCCTTGACGGGCGTGGTGCTGCTGAAAAAGGTGACCGGGTCGTACCCCTCGAGCGCCACGCCGGATTTGTCGAGATTGAGCAGCACCTTGGCCGGTACCTGGGCCAGCGCCGACCCGGTTGCGAGCAGGCCGAGCAGGACCAGCACGCCGATACGATTCATGATGGTACGCATCTTCTACTCCAGTTGAGGATTGTGCAGCTTCTCCCACCGCTGGGGTAACGCCTGAATCCATCAGGCGGTTCCATCGTTCGATCGCGATCTAACGATACACCGTGACCCCGACCGCCTTGAAGGCCGCAAATACCTGCTTCCCGACCTCGAGCCCCATGCCCTCGGCCGAGGCCCGGCTCAATTCGGCCACCAGCGGGGGCGAGGACCCCACCACGATCCGGACCCGCTCGCCGCGCGGCGGTTCGGGAATCATCTCGATGACCGGTCCCCGGCGGACATTCTGGGTGCTGCCACCCGGTGGATCAATGTGCAGCGTGATGTCACGGGGATCGACCGCTGCAAAGACGGTTCCCGCTCCGCCGGGATCGACCACCGAGATGGTGCCGGCTGGCAGCCGCACATTGGCCAGGCCGTCGCCCCGGGTTTCGATGATACCATGGAACAGGTTGATCCCGATGAACTCGGCCACGTAGGCCGAGCGTGGATGGCGCAACAGATCCGACCCGCTGCCTGATTGGGCCAGCAGTCCGGCATCGAGGACCGCGAGCCGGTCGCCAAAGGTCAGCGCCTCGAGCGGACTATGGGTCACGTAGACGGTGATACAGGACAGGGTGGCGAGCAGGCTGCGCAATTCGCCGCGCACCTCGCGGCGGGTCTGCACGTCCAGCGCCGACAGCGGCTCGTCCAGCAGCAACAGCCTCGGCTCCAGCACCAGTGCCCGAGCCAGCGCCACCCGCTGCTGCTGCCCGCCGGACAGTTCGGCCGGACGGCGCCCCGCCAGTTGGCCGATGCCGATCCGTTCGAGCATCGAGGCCGCGCGGTGCCGCGATGGGGCCGCTCGCACGCCTGAAGCTCGCAGACCAAAGGCGACATTGTCGAGCGCGGTCAGGTGGGGAAAGAGCGCATAATCCTGGGTGACCATCCCGACCGAGCGCTGGTCGGCCGGCCACCATACCCCATGGGCACTGCTGAACCACTCCGCCCCGTCGACTTCGATGCTGCCCTCATCCGGCCGGGCAAGCCCGGCCAGCATCCGGAGCAGCGTCGACTTGCCGGCGCCGCTTTCCCCGACCACCACCAGCGTGCCCCCCGACTCAGCACTGAGCGAGAGGTCAAGCTGGAAGCCGCCCAGCCGTTTACGGACGCTGCAGCTGAGCATTGGTCTTGTGCCAGAACAGGCCGACCGGCGCGTAGCGGAGTCCGACCAGCAGGGTCGCCGACATCACCAGCAGCAGCACCGACAGCGCTACCGCCCGGTCGATGTCGCTCTCCATCTGGACGTAGACCGCCAGCGGCATGGTCTGGGTCCGGCCCGGCAGGTTGCCGGCAAAGGTGATGGTGGCGCCGAATTCGCCCAGCGAGCGGGCCCAGGCCATCGCGGTACCGGCCAGCACGGTGGGCAGACTGAGCGGCAGGATAACCCGGAAAAAGCTGTAACTCTCACTGGCCCTGAGCGTGGCCGCCGCATCGAGGTAGCGCCGGTCCACCGCCGCAAAGCCTGCCCGCACCGGTGCCACGAAAAACGGCACCGCCATGAACACCTGGGCGACCACGACGGCCATCGTGGTAAACGGCAGCGTTATGCCAAAGGCGCGCAACGCCGAACCGGCCAGTCCTGCTCGGCCAAAGGCGAGCAGCAGTGCCAATCCCGCCACGGTCGGTGGCAGCACCATCGGGAGATCGAGCACCGCTTCGAGGATGCGCTTGCCAGGGAATGAACGTGCGGCCAGCAGGTAGGCGGTAGGAAGGCCGAGCAGCACGACGACGACGGTGGATCCAGCACTGGTGATCAGGCTGAGGCGCAGGGCCTGCAGCACCTCCGGATCACCGATCCGGCCGATCAGCTCGCCGGCCGGAACCCGGAAGATCAGGGCCAGGAGTGGCAGCCCGAGGAGCAGCGCCAGCAGCACGACTGCCAGCACCGTGGCCAGCCGCAGGAGGAATTCGACCGACCCCCTGCGATGAGCTGCCATGCGGTCTGGTCCCGGTTAGTGACTCATGGCGGGCGCGGGCGCGCCGACCGGAATGAAGTTGTACTGCTGCATGACCAACTGGCCTTCGGAGGACACGACCAGGGCCACGAACTCGCGGGCCAGATCCGCCTGACGGCTCTGCTTGAGGACCGCGATCGGATAGTTGGCCAGCACATTCAAGTTATCGGGAATGGTGATGGTTTTCACCACTCGGGCGACCGGCGGCGTCACATCGGAGCGGTAGGCAACGCCGGCGTCGGCCTCACCCAGCTGGACCTTGGCCACCACACCCTTCACGCTGGTCTCGTTGGACACCACGTTGGCCAGGACCCGGTGCACGTAATCGGCCGGAAACCCCGGCGCCGCCCCGATGTTCCGCAGCACCATCCGGCTGTAGCGCCCGGCCGGAACCGCATCAGCAGCCAGCACCAGTTTGGTGCCGCGCCGCCCCAGATCCTGCAGCCTGTCCACTCGGCCCGGATTGTTCTTCGGCACAATGACCACCAGCAGGTTGTGGGCAAACGGTTCGGGGTCCGCGGCCAGTCCGCTGTCGACCGCTACCTGCATCCAGATGCTGTCGGCCGAGGCAAAGACATCGGCGCCGGCGCCTTCCTGCAGCTGGGCCACGAGCGCCTGGGACCCGGCAAAGTTGAACAGCACCTCGGTGCCAGGATGGCTCTTTTCGAACTGCTTGCCGAGATCGTGAAAGGCGTCGGTGAGCGAAGCGGCGGCGTAGACGGTCAGGGTCTTCTGCGCGGCGGCCACGCCCGTAAGGATGACGAGCAATACCGCACTGAATACCAGCCGCTGAATTCCTGCCCTCAAGATCCGCATTCCGTCAGCCCTTTCCGATCATGACTTCGGTGGATTTGATCACTGCCAGTACTTCATCGCCCAGCTGCAGGCGCAGCCGCTCGACCGAGCTGCGGGTAATGATCGAGACCAGCTCCTGCTCCCCGATGGCCACTCGAACCTCAGCCATGACTCCATCAACCTGCAGGGCGGTTATCCGGCCGCGGAGCTGGTTGCGGGCGCTCAACTCGATTGAGCCCAGGGCCGGCTCGCGGGACTTCTGCCCCAGCATCCGCTCAAGATCGCTGCGGTTGAACAGCCATTTGCGACCGACCCGGGCCGCCGGCAGCTGTCCCGCGCGGGCCAATGCCTGCACCCGTTTGACGTTGAGATGCAGCATTTCAGCGGCCTGATTAACACTTAATGTTTCCATCTATTCCCCTATCAGTCCGAAGAATATATCCTTAAATGACTCTCTGCTACCCCTGTATAATCGCTTCAGGATGATACTAATGCGTCGCTCGATCTCCACCGCCGGTGTGGTGTGGCTTGCGCTGTCTACTGCTGCCTCGATCTCGGCCCAGAGCCCCCTGCCGGCCTCCCTGGCCCCTTCGAGCGGCGGCGCCGTCCGGCTCGGCGGATATGTCCAGACCCGCGGGACGTACCAGGATCACACCGGACTGTCGTTCGCGCTCAATCGGGTGCGGCTGACGGCGGATGGATATCTGGGCGGTGGCTTCGGCTACAAGGTGCAAACCGAGTTGGCGGTGGTCAGCGGTGGCACCGCGGTTGTCAGCCTGCGCGATGCCCTGATCCGCTGGAGTCACGGTGCATTCGGCCTGACCGCCGGCCAGTACAAGACGCCATTCTCGCGCGAATACATGACGTCGATCACGCTGACCGAAACCCCGGACCGCGCGGCGGCCATCGACAGCCTCTCACCCAAGCGGGATATCGGCCTCAGCGCCGATTACACCTTGAATTCGATCGGATACGCGACGATCGGCGTGTTCAACGGCAGTGGCCAGAACAAGGCGACCAACCCCGACACCACGCTGCTGGTGGTGGGCCGAGTGGCGGTCCGGCCACTCTCGTTCTTCAGCCTTGGAGCCAACTTCACCACCACCCGGGACAGCAGCCGCTATGGGGCTGACTTCACCGCAGAGTATCGCGGATTCGGGGTGAAGGGTGAATACGTGACCCTGGCGCGCGACTGGCAGAACTCCCCGGACAAGGGTTGGTATGCTCTGGCCACCTACCGGGTGCTGCCCTGGGTTCAGCTGGTGGTTCGGCAGGAAGATTTCCGCCGCAACGCGTCACTCACCCATGGCTACAAGAATCACGCGACCACCGGCGGCGTGAACCTGGATTTCGCGGCCGGCAAGGTGAAGTGGGCGGTCGACTACCTCCGAAGAACCCTGGGCAACCCCGGTGTCACCCGGGGCACCATCGTGACTCAGCTCCAGGCGAGATTCTAGCAATCAGTTCATCTCCACCAGCGGGACTCTGAAACCCGGGGCCTTTCGGCTCCGGGGTTTATTGCCAGCTGGCGGATCTCCGGACTGCCCGAAAATCAGTCCGAGAGCAGGCCGTTACATCTCGCGAGGACCCCACTCAAGACTGCTAGCCCCATCGTCTTGCCTTGTTATTTGGCGTAATGACGCCATTTTCGACCTTTTTTGGGGGGTGGACAGGGGGTGGGGGGGATGGGTTAGAGTGTCGGTGCGGCTGGTGCTCTCAGAGCCCGGGCGTGTTTGCATCCTCCGACCAAGCGGAGGATCCTCACTCACAGCTGACCTATACCCTTGAGCTGTGACCCCCATCCGGCGGGGGGGGCGAGGCCCCAGTAACCCTTCAGGCCCATGGCGGGCCATGCAGGGGGGCCAGACCGAGTCCCGCCAAGACCCGAAAAGAGGAGTTTGTGAAAGTTCTGCTTCTGGGCTCCGGCGCGGTGGGTACCGTGTCCGCCCTCAAGTTCGCGCAGGTCCCGCAGGTCCGGCAGCTCGTCATCGCCGATTGTGTGCTCGCCCGTGCCGAAGCCCTGGCCGGCCGCATCAGCGACTCCCGCGTCCGCTCCCTGGCACTCGATGCCGCTGATGGAGCCGCCATCGTCCGCGCCATTCGCGAGACTGGCACCACGATCCTGCTCAACGCCGCCCTCCCCGCCACCAATCTGGTCGTGATGCGCGCCTGCCTCGAGGCCGGCTGCGACTACATCGACATGGCCAGCGGCGGGTCGGCTGATGACGGGATCCCCAAGCTGGACGATCAATTCGCACTCGATGGTGAGTTCCGCGCCGCCGGATTGATGGCGCTGCTCGGCATGGGTGCCGATCCCGGTACCAGCAATGTGTACGCGGCCCACGCCGCCAAGCACCTGCTCGACCAGGTCACCCACCTCCACGTGCGGGACGGGGACAACTCGGTCTGCCAGGGGCACGACGGCTTCCTGGCCGCGTTCAGCCCCTGGGTCTTCATCGATGAATGCCTCTGCGGCGCCGTCAGCTGGCACGACGGCCAGTACCACCTGGAACCGGCGCTGTCAGGCTACGAGCCGTTCAATTTTCCGGAGCTGGGCGTCCTCAACACCTACTTCGTCGACCATGAAGAGGCCCGCACCATGCCTCGGTTCATCAAAGGCGTCGAAGTGGCGGACTTCAAGCTCTGCATGGATGAGGTCACCTGGCAAACCCTCAAGGTCATGAAACAGCTCGGCGTGTCCCGGACCGATAAGGTCCAGGTCGGTGAGGTGGCGGTTGCCCCTCGCGATGTGGTGGTGGCCCTGCTGCCCCAGCCCAAGGATCTGGCCGGCCGGCTGCACGGCAAGACCTGCGTCGGCACGCTGGCCCGGGGAGTGAAGGATGGAGTCGAGCGGTCGTTCTACATCTACAACATCGCCGATCACGACGAGGTCTACCGCCAAATGGGGGTGCAGGCCACGGCGTACCAAACCGGTATTCCTCCGGTCCTGGCCGCGGTGCTCATGGCCGAAGGAAGCTGGCGAGTGGCGGGCGTCCGCTCACCGGAGGAACTCGATCCCGATCCGTTCCTGGAGCGGCTGCCGGCCTTCGGCATGGAGTGGCACGTCCGCGATGAGCTGACCGGCGAAATCGATCCGGTCGTCATCCCTTTTGCCCAGGCGGCTCTGGCCGCCTGACCCCCGCGGGACACTGAAACCACACAGGGGCGGCCATCCGGCAGCCCCTTCGTGTTTCCGCATTGGCCTGCCGCTCCCGCTTGGGAAGCGGGCAAAGGCGTTCTATTGTTAGAGACGATGGAATCCCACGACGCCACCAATGCTGGTTCAGTCGCGCCGCCGTTCATTGAACGGCGGCGGATTCCACGGGTCGATTCGCTCGACCGGGTCACGGTGGGCTACATCTGCATCGCGACCGTGGTGCTGATCGCCCATTTCATGGGGTGGCGCGGGGCCTCGCCGACGGCCGCCGAGACGGTCTGGCTGCTGGTGGCGCACCTGCTGGTCATTGCGCTGGCCATTCTGGCGCCGATTTCCCGGGCCCGGGCCAAGACCCACAGCTTCCTGGCCGAATGGTATCCCGCCATCGTGATGGGCGGGCTGTATTCCACAGTGGGGCTGCTGAACAGTACTTCAGGATCGATTGTCACCTTTGACGGGATGGTGCAGAACTGGGAGCTGGCGGTGTTCGGGCGGATGGTGGCGTACGACTGGATCCGCGCCATGCCCAATCCGGCGCTCTCCGCGGTGCTTCACCTCTGCTACCTCTCCTACTACGTCCTGGTTCTCGTGGCTCCGCTGGGATTCTGGTTCACCCGCAAACGGGGTGAAGCGCGCCAGGCCATCTTCGCGGCATCGTTCTGCTTCTTCGTCTGCTACGCCGTCTTCCTGGTCTTTCCGGTGGCCGGCCCATTCTACTTCTGGCCCTTCCCGGACAATGCCGCCACCCGAATCTGGCCGGCCGAACTGGTTCACCGCGTGGTCTTCCGGGGTGACGCCTATGGCTCCGCCTTTCCGTCCAGTCACGTGGCGGTATCGGTGGTAGCCACCTTCTACGCTTTCCGGGGGTCGAAAGTGCTGGGCTGGATCCTGCTGGTCCCGACCATCGGAATCTTCTTCGGCGTGGTCTACAGCCAGATCCATTACGGTGTGGACGCCCTGGCCGGGCTGGCTGTGGGTCTCGGGGTGAGCCTGATAGTGCCGCATATCCGGAGCGGGCATGATCTCACGGCCGGCCGGCGGGTGGGTGATGGTGCGCTACCGCTTGCCAGTCCCGCCGAGATCCGCTAGCGTATCTCACCGATCGGCCGGTGGCCGACCCTACCTGTTGAGTCGAGACCGATGAAACCAGCCTGGACCATTCTGCTCGCAGCCGCGGCTCTGAGTGGCTGCCGCTCCTATGACTACCAGGCCCCGGTCAGCAGCCAGGCCGGACTGGTGCCGGCCGACCAGTTTGCCCGGTACGGCCACGAACAGGCCATCAGCATTGCGCTGGGCCGTGAATTCGGGCGGCCGTACAATTCCGGCAGCGGGGCGCAGACCGACATCGTGATAGCGTACGCCAGGAAGTTCCCCGAGATTGTCAGCATCGTGCCCGATTCGCAGGGCCACCGGCTGACGGTCCAGTTCAAGAGTGGCTGGCGGACCGGCGTCGTCCCGATCCAGGACGGCAAAACCGGAGACGAGACCGTCATACCGCAGTAACTCCGGTCCGCCGCCGGACGGCTTTCCGCCCGGCGTGCGGGCCCAGGCACAGGACCCAGTTTCGTTGCGATGCACCGGTCACCCGCCACCCTGCGGTCCGCCATGCCCACCTCAGACGCCCCGACCCCCGAACTGCTCTACCTGCTGTCCGGTGACGAGGATGATTTCCTCGAAGCCAGCCGGGACATGCAGCCGGCCGACATTGCCGAGGCGCTGAGCCAGTTACCGGCCGAAGGCGCGGCACAGGTGGTCCGGGCGCTGCCGTTCCACCTGGCGGTGCAGGTGTTCGACGAGCCGGAGCTGGAAGACCGGGCGGCCATCGTCACCCACCTGCCCAACGAGGTCCTCGGGCCGATCATCACCGCGATGTCGTCCGACCAGCAGGTTGGGCTGATTCGTGAGTTGAGTAGCGCGGACCGGGAGCGGCTGGCGCACCTGCTCGATGCCCCCACCCGGGACACCCTCCGCCAGCTGATGAGCTATCCGGCCACCAGCGCGGGCGGCATCATGACCACCGAATTCCTGGCGGTGCCGGCCAACTGGACCGCCGTCCAGGTCCGCAAGTTCATCACCGAGGTCGGCAGCGCCAAGGAAACGGTGTATGCCATCTACGTGGTCGACGAGCGCGACCAGCGGCTGGTGCACGTGGTCTCGCTGCGCGAAGTGATCATGGTCGCGTCCGAAACCGTGGTGCTCGAGATCGGGGAGCGCCGCAAGCAGATTACCACCCGGCCGCTGGTGGACCGGGAAGAGGTGGCCCGGCTGATCTCCAAGTACAACTTGCTGGCCATTCCGGTGCTCAATGACACCGGCCAGATTCTTGGCATCGTCACGGTTGACGACATCATTGACACCCTGATTTCCGAGACCACGGAGGACGTCCAGAAGTTCGGCGGCATGGAGGCGCTTGACGAGCCGTACATGGAAATCAGTCTCGGCAAGATGATCCAGAAGCGGGCCGGCTGGCTCTGCGCCCTGTTCCTGGGCGAAATGCTGACCGCGACCGCCATGGGCTACTTCGAGCACGAAATCAGCAAGGCGGTGGTGCTGGCGCTGTTCATTCCGCTGATCATCAGTTCGGGCGGCAATAGCGGGTCCCAGGCCACCTCGCTGATCATCCGGGCCATGGCCCTGCAGGAGGTCAGTCTGAAGGACTGGTGGAAGGTGGCCATTCGCGAGATCCCGTCGGGCGTCATCCTTGGCGTCATTCTTGGAATCATCGGGTTCATCCGGATCGTTCTGTGGCAGCATCTCGGATGGTACAACTATGGCGTGCACTATCACCTGGTGGCGCTGACCGTCTCGCTGTCGCTGGTAGGTGTAGTCTTGTTCGGCTCGCTGGCGGGCTCGATGCTGCCGTTCGTGCTCCGCCGGGTCGGGTTTGACCCGGCCAGCGCCTCCGCCCCCTTCGTGGCCACCCTGGTGGATGTGACCGGGCTGATCATCTTCTTCTCGGTCGGCCTGCTGGTGTTGCGCGGCACCCTGCTGTGATCCCGTTGCCCGACTTCATCCCGACTGCGGAGGCCAGGACCCCATGAACGCCACGGTGACGCCGGCCAAGGTTCCCTTCTGGGAAGACCTGCTGGAAATCTTTTACGCGCCGCGCACGGTCTTCGAGCGGAGGAAGGATTCGGGCTTCTGGCTGGCTCTGATCGTCCTGGTACTGGTCATGACCGGCTTGTACTACGCCGGCCGCAACGCCACCCAGCCGGTGTTCGACGCCGAGTTTGACCGCAGCATGGTAACGGCCCAGAAGCAGAATCCGGCAATGACGCCGGACCAGGTCGAGAAGGGCCGGACCATCATGCACAGCTTTGCCGGGGTCGGGATCACCGGCTATGCCCTGATTGCGCCATTGCTGGTGGGACTGATGCTCTGGATCGCCGGCAAGTTCGTCGGGGCGCGGCAGGAGCTCGGCGCCGCCTGCATGGTGGCCGTCTACGCCTTCTATCCCAGGCTGCTCGATGGCCTGCTCGGCCTGCTTCAATGCCTGGTACTGCCGTCTGACAGTTTGACCTCGCACTATGCGCTGCAGATCGGGCCGGCCCGGTTCGTCGACCCGGACCAGCACGGGGTGCTGATTGCGATTCTCGGGCGGCTCGACCTGGCCACCATCTGGTGCACCGTGCTGCTCGCCATCGGGTTGTCGGTCACCGGCAAGATCACGATGAAGAACGCCGCGATCGCCGCCGGGATCGTCTGGCTGGCTGGCTGCCTGCTGCCGCTCTGGGGCGCGCTCAGGGCCGCCGGATGACCCCGGCCCGCCGGAAGCTGCTGCTCATTGTCGCGGTCCTCGGGTTCGTCGGCCTGCTGCTGTACAACACCCTGAGCGCCCAGAAGGTGACCTGCCAGGTCTGTGTGACGTACAAGGGCCAGCGCAACTGCGCCACCGCTTCCCACGAGAATGAAAAGGAGGCGGCTCAGTCGGCCCAGACCACCGCCTGCGGAATCCTGACCAGTGGGATGAACGAATCAATCGCGTGTGGCCGGGTGGAACCCGAGGTCAGGAGCTGCCGGCCGGACTGACCCGTCATTGCGACAGCCCTGGCTCACCGAATAACCCGAACCGGTCGCGCCGGCCCCGGCCAGGCCGAAACCGGCACCCGGAACCACTTGCGGGGTAATAAGTTGTAGATTGCAGCAGGCGGCCCAGCCGGGCTGGCACCTACCTTGCCGTTCTTCTTCCAGTCGAACTTCCACGCCTCACCTGACGTTTCACCAGAGTACCCAGTCGAGGACGACGATGAGCGGTCTGACCATCCGTGAGATGGAACGGGGCGAAGATTTCGCCGAATGGTTTGTCGACCTGCTTCAGCGGGAAGAGGAGCGGCTCGGCGAGCCGCGTGCCATGGAGGAGCATTACCTGGTCCTGACCAATGAGATCGGGGACTGGATCGGCGGAGTGCGGTACAGCCTGCGGGGTGGAGTCGCCCAGCTGCTGGATATTGCGGTTGAGCCGGAGGCCCGCCACCAGGGTCACGGCCGGAGGCTGCTGGAGGCGTTCGAGGCCAGGGCGGTTGAACTCGGTGCTCACCTCGCGGAATTCTGGACCGACGACCTGCGGGCCGAACCGATGCTGCTGAGCTCGGGCTGGCGCCGGCTGTTTGCCCGGGCTGACTACGTCGGCCGGCGGACCTGGTACCTGATGGAAAAACCGCTGGTGCCGGCGGCCGCCTGAATCGCGTCCGGCCTTCCTTCCCGACTTCCGCTCCGCCACATTTGCCTCCTGGTTGCTGCCGGCGCCCACTGCGCCGTGCTGCCGTGCCGTATTCTCGCCAGAGGACTGGATCATGGGCCTAACCGACGCCATGCGGGATCTGCATTCCAAGGTGGAGGTCCTGCGGGATCTCGAGACCAAGGTCGAAGAGCTCATGGCCGCGCACGAGCGCAAGCGTCCACTCTGGTACCCCGAAGACCTGCTGGGTCCGGGACCCGACGAATCAGCCGACCAGCATACCCAGCAGCTCCGCAAGCGGGCCGAAGGGATTCCCGACCACATCCGGGCAGCGCTGGCGCTCAATCTTCTGACCGAGGAAGGGCTGCCGCACTTCCACCGGTTGCTGGCGGTCTACCTTGGCGACGACAGCCACTGGCGCCACTGGAACAACCTCTGGACCGCCGAAGAGGACCGGCACGGTGCGGTGCTGAGCAACTATGGCCGGGACACCCGGCTGTTCAATCAGCGGATCCTGGAGCAGATGCAGTTCAACTACATCCGGAACGGTTTCCATCCCGGCTGGGACAGCGACCCCTACCGGGTGTTCGTCTATACCACGGTGCAGGAGCGGGCCACCCAGACCTCCCACAGCGAGACCGGCCGGCTGGCGGCGGAATACGAACCGGCACTGGGCGAGGTGCTGCGCAACGTGGCCACCGAAGAGGCCCGGCATTTCCAGTTCTACCGGACGGTGTTCGAGGAAATCCTCAAGCGGGATCCCGATCAGGCGCTGCACTCCGCGTCGTTCATCCTGCCCAGCATCGAGATGCCCGGGGCCAGCATGCCGCATTTCCGCGACATTGCCGACGTGATCCGGCGGGCCGGCATCTACGGGCCGCGCGATTACCTCAAGATCGTCCAGGAACAGATCGAGTACTGGAAGATCGAGAGTCTCACCGGGCTCAACGAACTGGGCCGCAAGGCCCAGGAAAAGATCTCGGGAATCCCGACCCGGCTGCAGAAGATCGCGGAGTACATCGAGAACCGCAGCAAGGCCAAGACCTTCAGCTTCGACGTGGTGTTCAATCGTGAGTTTGCGCTCGAGTAGCAGCAGCCTGCTGCTGCTCGCGGTGCTGGCCACGGCGGCCTGCGGCAAGCAGAGCGCGGCACCCGGCGCGGCCGCCCCCTCCAAACCGGGCGGAGCCGAGGACGATGCCAGGCTGCTGGGCCGGGACCTGTTTGACGCCATGGATGCGGTGTTGAGTTACCGCAGTTCCCACCAGCGCCGGGTACCGCAGTCCCTGCGCCAGGTCGGAGTCGACTCACTGACGAGGACCACGATCCGCCGCCTGGCCATCCGCGGCGGCGTTCCCGAAATCACCTCGATTTTCCGCTCGACTGAAGGCCACGCGCTGTCGTCCTGCCGAGGCTCCAGCGAAATCCAGGAAGAAGCCTCGCTGAACAGCGGGGTGTTCAGTGTCACCTGCGCCACCGTCCATGGTGATCCCGCCGGCTTCAAGATTCAGGGCACCCACTGACCCTGCTGCCATGCCACTCCTGCTGACCGTTCTTCGCGGCGTCGTGTTCGGCGGATTTGTGTTCTCGGCCACGGTTGCGCTCACCGACTGGGCGGTCCGGAACCGGCATCTGCCGCCGTTCGGCACCGTGCCGCTGTTGATGCGCCGGCTGAGCGACCCGGTGCTCCGCCCCCTGCAGCAACGGCTGGTCAAGTCCGGGCACAACCCGGTCGAGGCCCCCACCTGGCTGTTCTGGCTCACCCTGCTCATCGGTCTGGCCGTGCTGGGGCTGGCCCAGTGGCTGATCACCGAGGTGGCCGAGATCGGCTGGGCGCTGCAGGGCGGCCCCGGCGGGATACTGCGCTTCGTGATCGAGGGTGTCTACTCGGTCCTGGTCATCGCGCTATTCATCCGGGTGGTGTCGACCTGGTTTGCCGTGTCGCCCTACAGCAAGTGGATGCGCCCGGTGATGCGGCTGACCAACTGGCTGGTCGAGCCGATCCGCCGGCTGCTCCCCCCGATGGGGATGTTCGACTTCTCGCCGCTAGTGGCTTACGCCGCTCTCTACCTGGCCAACTGGCTGCTGCTCAGGCTGCTGTGAACGGTGCGATCGCCGCCATCGACGGCGGCGTGCTCATCAGGATCCGGGTGCAGCCTCGCGCATCCCGTTCGGAATTTGCCGGGATGCATGGGGAATCGATCAAGATCCGGTTGACGGCGCCGCCGGTCGATGGTGCCGCCAACGACGCCCTGATCGAGTTTCTGTCCGAGGTGCTCGATGTCCCGCGCGCCGCGGTCATCATCCGGTCCGGACTGACCAGCCGGAGCAAGGGGGTTGAGGTCCGGGCCATCACCCCGGCTGACGTGATGGCCCGTCTCCAATCCGCCCGGCACTAATACCCTCGCAGCGCCGCCCTGCATTGGTCACCAGCTCGACTGGCGCGGAGCCCTGGTTTTGGGTATGATTGGGTGCAGGAAAAATCTGATTCCGTGGTCATTTGCGCTGCTTGCGGCCACGTTAAATAATCGCTAAAAACGCTGCTCCCGGAGCCGTTTTGGCCCCCGGGCTTTTTTGCATGGGTAACCCGATGAGCACTGCATCCGTCCCTGAACTGACTGTCGATCCCGCGGTTGCCGCCCGGCGAACTACCCGCTTGGCGCGGCTCGACGCGCTGCTGCGTGAGCGGATCCTGCTGCTCGACGGCGCCATGGGCACGATGATCCAGACCTACGGGCTCGGCGAAGCCGACTATCGCGGTGACCGGTTCCGTGACTGGCCCAGTGACCTCAAGGGCAACAACGACCTGCTGAGCCTGACCCAGCCCCAGATCATCTCGGCCATTCACGAGGCCTACCTCGAGGCCGGGGCCGACATCATCGAGACCAACAGCTTCAGCTCGACGACCATTTCGATGGCCGACTACGGGATGGAGTCGCTGGTGACTGAGCTGAATGTGGCGGAGGCCCGGCTGGCTCGCGCCGCCTGCGACACGTGGGAGGCCAGGGATCCTTCGCGGCCGCGCTATGTGGCCGGGGTGCTGGGACCGACCAACCGGACCGCCTCGCTATCGCCGGACGTCAATGACCCCGGCATGCGGAACATCACCTTCGAGCAACTGGTGACCGCCTACGCCGAGGCGGCGCGGGGTCAGCTGGCCGGGGGAGCGGACCTGCTGCTGATCGAGACCATCTTCGACACCCTCAACGCCAAGGCGGCGATATTCGCCGTCGAGACGGTATTTGACGCGGTAGGCTACCGGGTGCCGGTCATGATCTCCGGCACCATCACCGACCAGAGCGGCCGGACGTTGTCGGGCCAGACCGCCGAAGCCTTCTGGGCGTCGGTGGCGCACGCCCGGCCGCTCAGTGTGGGGCTCAACTGCGCCCTGGGCGCCAAGACCCTGCGGCCCTACGTCCAGGATCTGTCCCGGGTGGCGCCGGTCTGGATGACCACGCACCCCAATGCGGGATTGCCCAACGAATTCGGCGGTTACGACGAATCGCCGGAGTACATGGCCGGGCTGGTCGGCGAGTTTGCCCGCAGCGGCATGGTCAACATCGTGGGCGGCTGCTGCGGCACGACGCCGGCGCATATCGCCGCGATCGCCGAGGCGGTGAAGGGTGTGGCACCGCGAGAAATCCCGGCGCCACCGGCACTGATGCGGCTGGCCGGCCTCGAGCCGCTGACCATCGGGCCCGACACCCTGTTCGTCAACGTGGGCGAGCGGACCAACGTGACCGGCTCACGCCGTTTTGCCAAGCTGGTCCTTGACGGGCAGTACGAGACCGCGCTCGAAGTGGCCCGGCAGCAGGTCGAGAACGGGGCCCAGATCATCGACGTCAACATGGATGAAGGGCTGCTCGACAGCGAAGCGGCGATGACCCGCTTCCTGCGGCTGGTGGCCACCGAGCCGTCGATCGCCCGGGTGCCGGTGATGGTCGACAGCTCCAAGTGGTCGGTGATCGAGGCCGGACTCAAGTGCCTGCAGGGCAAAGGGGTGGTGAACTCGATCAGCCTCAAGGAGGGCGAGGACCAGTTTCTCCGCCAGGCCGAACTGGTGCGGCGGTATGGCGCGGCTGTGATCGTGATGGCGTTCGATGAGCAGGGCCAGGCCGACAGCGCCGAACGCAAGGTGGCCATCTGTACCCGGGCGTATCACCTGCTGATTGAGAAGGTCGGCTTCCCGCCCGAGGACATCATCTTCGACCCCAACATCTTTGCCATTGCCACCGGCATTGAGGAGCACGCCGGCTACGCCCTCGACTACATCGAGGCGGTGCGGCGGATCAAGGCCACGCTACCCCACGCCCTGATCAGCGGCGGGGTGAGCAACGTCTCGTTCTCGTTCCGGGGCAACGATCCGGTCCGCGAGGCGATCCACGCGGTGTTCCTGTACCACGCCATCGCGGCGGGAATGGACATGGGCATCGTCAACGCCGGCCAGCTGCCGGTGTATGACGATATCCCCAAGGATCTGCTCGAGCGGGTCGAGGACGTGGTGCAGAACCGCCGCCCGGATGCCACCGAACGGCTGATGGAGGTGGCCGGCAGCGTGAAGGGACAGGCTGCCGCGCGGGCCCAGGACCTGGCGTGGCGCGAGCGACCGGTGGCGGAACGGCTGGCGCATGCGCTGGTCGAGGGGATCACCGACTATATCGACGCCGACACCGAAGAGGCTCGCCAGCAGTCCTCCCACCCCATCGAGGTGATCGAAGGGCCGCTGATGGCCGGAATGAACGTGGTGGGCGATCTGTTCGGCGCCGGCAAGATGTTCCTGCCGCAGGTGGTCAAGAGCGCCC
>JBDTTF010000276.1:0-3180 GCA_039930765.1 Gemmatimonadota bacterium
GCCGCCTTGCGGGCCAGTCGGGGAACCGCATCGAGCGGGGTCTGGCCCCGGGCCAGCTCGGGCCGGCATCTCCGGCAGGCCCGAAAGCCCGATTGCTCCGCCGCGTCCCGTGACCGGAAGAAACGTCGGCGTTCGGGCCGGGCCGCCCGGGAGGGACAGATCGGGCGGCAATAGATTCTCGTCGAGGTGATGCCGACGAAGAACACCCCGTCATAGGCCGGGTCTCGGCTGTCCACCGCATGGTGCCAGAGCGCAGTTGGTTGGGCCGCCACGGTCAGGTTGCTCGAGTCGGTGGAGGTCCGAATATACCCGGTGGCGTGGTCGCTCCCCATCAGCACCAGCGGCGGTACAGTCGAGCGGGCGCGACCGGTTTCAACCGGTATCATCTGGGTGAGTGGCACGCCCCCATCCTAGGGCAGCAACCGCCCGAGCGCTCGCCATATTCGGACCTTCAATCAGAATCGGGCCGGCGCCTTTACTCTTGTCCCGGCAGCATTAGTCTGGTTCCGGGAACGCAGTGCCAGTTGATGGGTGTCATTGGCTCCCTGGCACGTTCCCATTCTGACCCGACTACCAGTACCTGACAGGAGGACCGATGAATCCGCCTTTGCCCGCCGCCCTGCTTATCGTCGATGCCCAGCAGGGGTTCGATGATCCGCGCTGGGGCACCCGGAATAATCCGGAGGCCGAGCGCCGGATCGCGACGCTGCTAGCCGCATGGCGGAGGGCCAGGTGGCCAGTCGTGCATGTCCAGCACATGTCGACCGAACCCGATTCCCCATTGCGGCCGGAGCTGGCTGGCAACGCCTTCATTCCCGAGGCGGTGCCTCTCGACGGTGAGCCGGTGTTCCAGAAATCGGTCAATAGTGCCTTCATCGGCACCGCCCTCGAATCGCATCTCCATCGGGAGGGCATCGGCCAGCTCGTGATAGCCGGCATGACCACCGACCATTGCATTTCGACGACCGTGAGGATGGCCGGGAACCTGGGTTTCGACGTCGTGCTGGTCGAAGATGCGACCGCGACCTTCGACCGGGTTGGTCCGGATGGCATCCACTATTCGGCGGACCAGGTCCATCGCCTGGCACTGGCCAGTCTGCATGGCGAGTTTGCCCAGGTGAAATCGTCGGCGGAGGTGCTGGCACAGATGACCGGCCCGTCCGGTCACTAGTCGACCCGTTGGATTCCTGAAGGGGCCCGGGTGCCAGCACCGACGTTGCCGGATCCGGTGCCAGCTCTTGCCAGCGCCCTTGTGGGAATGTGGCGCCTGGTCACGCGCCATGATCATGATGCAGACGGTCAACGGCGCATCGATCCGATGATGGGCGCCGATCCAATTGGCATCCTGGCCTTTGGCCCGAGCTCGTTCAGCGCCCAGTTCATGAAGCGGGACCGGGCCCCCGCAGCGGCCACCGCGCCAACCCCGGTCGGCGCCAACAACAGCGCGGCAGTCAACGGATACGATGCCTACTTCGGCCGCTATACGGTGGACGAGGGGCAGGGGCGGATTACCCTGACACTCGAGGGCGCCGTATCACCTGCCAGTGTTGGAGTGGTCGTAACCCGTGACGTCCGGGTCTCCGGGAATGCCTTGACCATTCAGCTGGCCACTACGGCGTTCGATGCAGTGCCGAATACGAGGACCCTGACCTTCGGGCGGGTCGGCTAGCTGCTCCCGGACTCCCTCGTCCCTCCGCTCTCCACTCTCCTCTCTCCTCTCTCCACCCTCAGCTCTCCACCCTCCTCGCTCTCCGGGGCTGCAGACTCCCGGCTCCCGACTCCCGACTCTAACTAGCGCCCCGGCCCGGCCACGGCGAAATTGCGGCGTGCGAAAACCCATCCTCTTATATGGGCTGCTGGGTGGCGTACTGATCGCGCTGCTCAAGGCCATCGAATTCCGCTATCTCGTCGTCGAGCACTCCGTCGAGATCTACGGCGGACTGGTGGCCCTGGTCTTTGCCATCCTCGGCATCTGGCTGGGGCTGCGGATCACCGGCCGGCCGGAGCGGGTGGTGGTGCGCGAGGTGACGGTGCCGGCGCCCTCGACCTTTACCCGGAACGAGGCCAGGTTGGCGGCCATCGGGATGACCCCGCGCGAGCTCGAAATCCTCGAATTGATCGCGGCGGGACTCAGCAACCGGGAGATCGCCGAACGGGTCTTCGTGAGCGAGAATACGGTGAAGACCCATTCGAGCCGAGTGTTCGAGAAGCTGGGGGCCAGGCGCCGGACCCAGGCGGTCCAGCTGGGCAAGGAGTTGGGGCTGATCCCCTGACTGACTTTTGGGCGGTAGCGGTGCCACCAACGAATGATTTGGCCGCCGAATAGCGAAAATCACCCGAATGGGTGACGCGCTAAGAGCGGCACGGCCCTATGATGGCGCAGTTCCTGACCCCTTCCACTGCACCAGGGAGCCCATCATGAAGCGGATCGTCTGGACCTTCGGCCTGATCGCGGGTGCCATCATGGCGGTCATGATGGCCATCACGATTCCATTCGCCGACCACAGCGGCAAGTGGGAGGTCATCGGCTATACCACGATGATTCTCGCCTTCCTGATGGTCTATTTCGGGATCCGGACGTACCGTGACAACTCGCTGGCAGGCACCATCAGATTCGGGCAGGCGTTCAAGGTCGGGATCCTGATCACCCTGATCGCCTCCACCTGCTACGTCGGGGCGTGGGAAATCATCTACCGCACGATGGTGCCAGACTTCATGGAAAAGTACGCCGCCAAGATGGTTGCCAATTCCCGTGCCGAGGGAGCCAGCGAGGCTGCGATTGACCGGCAGAAGACGAAGATGGCAGCGATGGTGGAGGGGTACAAGAACCCCGTAGTGCGAGCAGGGTATACGTACCTCGAAGTCTTCCCGGTGGGCCTGGTGGTGGTGCTGGTCAGCGCCGGAGTTCTGAGCCGGAGAAAATCAGGCGACATTCCCGAACCGGCCCGAGCCTGACCGGCAGCGCGGCGGAACAAAGGCCACCCGCCACTCACCCCACACCCGAGGTGTACATGAAGCGAGTCACTGGTATCGGTGGCATCTTTTTCAAGGCAAAGAATGCACCGGCACTGCACGCCTGGTACAAGCGGCATCTCGGCATCGATGTCCAGGCGTGGGGCGGGGCTGCGTTCGACTGGACCGACTCGGATGGCAAGCCCACGGGCGGAACGACCGCCTGGT
>JBDTTF010000277.1:0-1583 GCA_039930765.1 Gemmatimonadota bacterium
GGCGATCTGTTCGGCGCCGGCAAGATGTTCCTGCCGCAGGTGGTCAAGAGCGCCCGGGTGATGAAGCGGGCCGTGGCCCTGCTGATTCCCTATCTCGAGGCCGCCAAGTCGACGTCCGGCGACACCCGGGCCAAGGGCAAGGTGCTGATGGCCACCGTGAAGGGGGATGTCCACGATATCGGCAAGAACATCGTGGGCGTCGTGCTCCAGTGCAACAACTACGATGTCGTCGACCTCGGCGTCATGGTATCGTGCGACAAGATTCTCGAAGCCGCGATCCGTGAAAAGGTCGATGTCATCGGCTTGAGCGGCCTGATCACGCCGTCGCTCGAGGAAATGAGCTTCGTGGCCGGCGAGATGACCCGCCAGGGCATTACCCTGCCGCTGCTGATCGGCGGGGCCACGACCTCGCGGGTGCATACCGCGGTAAAGATCGCACCGAAGTACCAGGGCACCACGGTGCACGTGCTCGACGCCTCGCGCGCCGTCGGCGTGGTGAGCAGCCTGTTGAGCGACGGCCAGCGCGACGACTTCGCGAAGCAGATCAGCACCGAGTACCGGGAAATCCGGGAGAATCGCGCCTCGCGGCAGGAACAGGACCGCAAGATTCCGGTCGAGACGGCCCGGAAACACCGGCTGGCCATCGACTGGACCACGGTGACCCCGCCGCGCCCGCAATCGCTGGGTGTCAGGACGCTGAGCGACTACCCGCTGGAAGAGCTGGTCGAACTGATCGACTGGACCCCGTTCTTCCAGACCTGGGAGCTGGCGGGTCACTATCCCGCGATCCTGACCGACCCGGTCGTCGGCAAGGCCGCCACTTCCCTGTACGCCGATGCCAGGGCACTGCTCGACAGGATCGTGAAGCGGAAGCTGCTGCAGGCCCACGCCGCGCTGGGCTTCTTTGCGGCCAATGCCGATGCCAACGACGACATCCTGCTGTACACCGACGACAGCCGGCAGGTGCTGGCCGGCACAGTGCACACCCTGCGGCAGCAGATGGCCAAGCCGCCTGGCCGCCCCAACCTGGCCCTGGCCGATTTCGTGGCGCCTAAGGAATCAGGGGTGCCGGATTACATCGGACTGTTTGCGGTCACGGCGGGGCATGGACTCGACACGATCGTCAAGCAGTTCGAAGCCCAGCACGACGATTACTCTGCCATCCTTGCCAAGGCACTGGCCGACCGGCTGGCCGAGGCATTTGCCGAGCGGCTGCACCAGCGGGTCCGCCGGGAGTTCTGGGGCTATGCTCCCGACGAACAGCTGACCAACGAGGGGCTGGTCCGCGAGGAGTACCAGGGCATCCGTCCGGCGCCGGGTTATCCGGCCTGTCCCGATCACACCGAGAAGCCGGCGCTGTTCTCGCTGATCCAGGCCCAGGACCGCGCCGGCATGATTCTGACCGAATCATTCGCGATGCTGCCTGCCGCGGCGGTCAGCGGGTATTACTTCTGGAATCCCAAGTCCCAGTATTTCGGCCTGGGCAAGATCGGCAAGGACCAGGTCGAGGACTATGCTCGGCGCAAGGGAATGAGCGTGGGCGAGATGGAGCGGTGGTTGTCGCCCAATTTGGGGTACGATCG
>JBDTTF010000278.1:0-3608 GCA_039930765.1 Gemmatimonadota bacterium
GGATGGCCAAACACCCAGAACAGGTGCTGCCAGAGGATCGGGTCGCCGCCGCCGGCCGGAATGTAGAAGTGGGTTCCAAACTGCCGGTCCATCAGCAGCATGATCAGGGCCACCGTGATGACCGGAAAGGCCAGCAGCAGCAGCACCTGGGTGATGAAGCTCATCCAGACGAAGATCGGCATCCGCATCAGCCGCATGCCCTTGGCGCGCAGCTGGACGATCGTCACGAAGAAATTGACCGCCGCGGCCAGCGACGCGATACCCAGGATCTGCAGGCCCACGATCCAGAAATCGACATTGGCGCCGGGCGAATACTGCTTCTCGGTCAGGTTGGCGTAGCCGAACCAGCCGGTGTCGGGAGCGGAATGGAACAGCCAGCTGGAGTTGAGCACCAGGCCGCCGAACAGGAACACCCAGTAGCTCATGGCATTGAGCCGCGGGAACGCCACATCCCGAGCCCCGATCATCAGCGGAATCAGGTAGTTGAAGAACATGGCGGACAACGGCATCACCGCCAGGAAGATCATGGTGGTGCCGTGCATGGTGAACAACTGATTATAAGTCTCGGGAGAGACGAATTTCCCATCCGGCTGGGCCAGCTGGATCCGGATCAGCAGCGCCTCTATCCCGCCGATCAGGAAAAAGGCAAACGCCGTGGCGCCGTAGAGAATCCCGATCCGCTTGTGATCGACCGTGGTGATCCAGCTCCACAGGCCGGTTTTCTCGGCGTGATGGGCGGGAGAGTGGTCGAGTGCTGTCGTCGCCATGACTTTCCTCTCGAATGGTGCCTGGTTCCGGGTACCGGGTTCCGGGTAACACCGGACCACCCGGAACTCGGAACCCGGAACGACTTACTTGTGGAGCTTCAGGTACGCGACGAGGGCGTTGACCTCGTCATCCGTCAGCGGCCGCGGCAGCTTCATCAGCACACCCGGCTTCACGCTGTCGGGATTGTGCAGCCAGGCCGCCAGGTTCTCGTCGGTCATTGGCAGAGTGCCCGCGGCAATGGTGTGCCGGCTGCCCACGTGGGTCAGGTTGGGACCCACCAGCTGCATCTGGCCGGCCATCGGGGTGCCAGCCATGGCGTGACAGCCAATGCAGCCACCCGCCATGAAAACCGCCTTGCCGCGGGCCAGCACGCTGTCGATGGCCGCACTGGTGTCGTGGTTGGCGGCCTTGATCGCGACCGCAATGGCGCTGTCGGTCACATTGCCGGCGTTGACCATCGGCGAGCCGGACTGCTGGCTGGCGGTCCACGCCGCAAACTCCTCCGGTGAATCCGACACCACCCGGAATGCCATCCGGCCATGCTCCACGCCGCAGAACTCGGCACATTGGCCGCTGAACACGCCCGTGGTGTCAGCCTTGAACCAGATGTTGTTGAACCGCCGGGGAAAGACGTCACGCTTGCCGGCGAATTGCGGGATCCAGAAGCTGTGAACCACGTCGGCGGTGGTCATTCTCAGGTTGACCGTCTGGCCCATCGGGACGTGGAGATCGCCGGCGGTGACGATCTTGAGATCGGGATAGCGGAACTCCCACCACCACTGGTGGCCGATGACCTCCACCTGCAGCGCCTCGGCGCCAGGCTCCTGCGCCGTGCGGAAAATGGCCCGGACGGTCGGCACCGCGATCAGGGCCAGGATGGCTGCCGGGATGACCGTCCAGATGATTTCGAGAGTGGTGTTGCCGTGGGTCTGCTCGGGCTCGGCAGCGCCGGGCTTGTGGCGGAACTTCACCATGGCGTAAACCAGCGCGCCTTCGACCAGAATGAAGACGCCCAGCGCCCACCAGACGGTGGTCATGAAGATGTGATCGACCAGGCGGGCAAAATCGCCCTTGGGCGCCAGCGTCGTCTGCGGATAGTCCTTCGCGCAGCCGACGAGCACCAGAAGCAGGAGCAGCGCGACCGGCGCCCACACTCGGGCGTACCGGCGAATGGCGGGCCGGAAGAACATTGAGCTGGTCATCCTGTCGACGGGAGCGGCAAGTCCTAACGATTTGCCGTGGCAGAGATTAGCCACCGCAAGAGCAGAAATCAAGGAATGATTCCATGGCCTAATTCCCTAGTGAGCCGGTCGGATAAGCCCACCGCAGGAATTCCGGCAGATGCCTCGACCACGTCACCAGACTATGGTCCCCATCAACCTGCAGCCAGACCACGTCTCCACCGCGATGATAGCCTCGATGTTCGAGTTCACCGATCAATTCATCGACATCTTGAATCATGTCGATAACTCCATTGCTGTCACGATCATCAGGCTCTTCCTGCCGTCCGGTCATGAACCACAATCGAAGCCCTGGCGGCGCTTTCCCCTGACGGACCATCCGGTGGGTCAGCCGCCCGTCCTGACGCTCGGCCGGGGTGCCGTTGTTGTCCCGCCACCAGAATGAGCCGGAAAAGAGCCCGCCGATCCCGAACCGATCAGGATGGTTCCAGATCAGGTCAAACGCCGACAGGGCGCCCATCGAGAAGCCCATTATCCCGGTGTGACGCGCCCCGGGCAGTACCCGATAGCGCTGGCCGATCATCGGCATCACGACGTCCAGGACGAATTGCTGGTAGGCCGCCGCCGCGGCTCCATTGGCTTCCACCGCCCGCTGGCCGGCCAGGCCGTATTCCTCGCCCCGGTCGCGGGTCGAATGGATGGCCACCATGATGACCGCGGCCATCTGGCCCGACAGGATCTCGGTCGACAGCATACCCGGCAGGTCGATATGCTGCAGAAACTGCCCGTCGTTGCAGTACAGCACCGGGTAGCGCCGCACTCCCGACTGGTTGTAGCCTGGAGGGAGGTAGACTTCCACCTCGTGCGGCTCGGTAAGGCCCGGTCCGGCCAGCGCTCCCAGTGTGTCGATCCGTGCGGCGTCCGGAGCAACCGACTGGGCCGCGAGTCGAGCCGCACCGAGAAGGCCGACTAGCACCAGAATCAATCTGCTGGAGCGTTCTCTCCGTCTCATCACAACCCTCTTCGCCTGGAGTCTGGTTGATGATTGCCGCTCAACGCAGCAACCTGATCGCCCGCTATGCCGCAGGGCCGGCGCTGTTCCGCCGCACCCTGGCCGCGGTACCCGCCGCCGCCCAGCAATGGCGGCCCGATCCGGGCAAATGGTCGGTTCACGAAATTGTGGTCCACTGTGCCGACAGCGAGTGCAACGCGCACATGCGGATCCGCTTCCTGGTGGCCGAACCGATGCCGGTGCTGATGGCTTACGACCAGGATACCTGGGCCAGCGTCCTTGGCTACCATGCCCTGCCGCTCGACACTGCGCTGGCGACGATCGACGCCGTGCGGGCCAACACCGTCCCCCTGCTCAACCGGCTGACCGACGCCGACTGGCAGAAGGTCGGACAGCACAGCGAAAGTGGCGCCTACGGGGCCGACAGCTGGCTCAAGAGCTATGGCGAACACCTCGAGGTGCATTCGAGGCAGATTGAGCGCAACGTGGCGGCATGGAATGCCAGGTAGAGGGTTCACGGTCCAGGGTTCCGGGGTTCCCGGTGCCGGGTGCCGGGTGCCGGAAACTGAAACTCTAGAGCGGAGAGTCCCATTGCCTTTCGCCTTTCGCCTTTCGCCTTTCGCCTTTCGCCTTTCGCCTTTCGCCTT
>JBDTTF010000279.1:0-22319 GCA_039930765.1 Gemmatimonadota bacterium
GGGCCCAGATCGGGTCGTCCAGCTGCAGCCCGACGAACCAGCGGAACAGCAGGTTGTAGTCGAGTTGCTCCATCAGCTGGCGTTCACTCCGAATGCTGTACAGCACCTGGAGCAGCAGGGCTCGCAGCAGATGTTCGGGTGGGATCGAGGGCCGGCCCCCGCGGGCGTACAGGGTATCGAAGCGCGGGCTCAGCTCCCGCAACGCCCCGTCGACCAACCCTCGGAGCACCCGCAGCGGGTGATCGGCGGGGACCCGGGCCTCGCACGAGACGTAGCTGAAGAGGGCGTCCTGGGGCAGATCGGCACCGCGCATCGGCCGGCTCCACGAAGGGGATAACAATCTATGGGTCCACCACGATTCGCGGAACAGACTTTTTCAGCAGCCTGTTAAGCCATAAGCCAGACGTCGAACCATCCGGGATCGCGCTGATGGCTTATGGCTGATGGCTGCCTTATGCCATTCCCAGCTGTTTGGTCGCCCGGTCGAACTCGGCCCGGGTGATGGTCCCCTGTTCGACCAGCGGCAGCAGGGCGGCATGCACCTCGGCCCGGCCACCATCGATCCGTCGGGCCCGCAGCTCCTGGATCACGCGGGCAAAGCGCTGGTCATAGGTGGCCGCATCGAAGCCGGGAGCGGTACGGGTGGCGCTGAGCTTGACGAGTTCCTGCGCGATACGGGCCGGGGTAATCGGCTTGAGCTCGCTGCCGGAGGGTTCTGAAGACATGGCCGATGCGCCTCGATCAGGGTGAACAGCTGGTACTACAGGGAGTCTCGCCGGAATCTGTTCCAATTCCATGGAACGTCAATGGAGCCGGCCCGGTGCGAAGAGCAATCTCAGAATGGCACTCCAACCGCGAACATCAGCGTCCGGTTGCGGATCCGCCCGCTGATCCGGGCAATGTTGATCAGGCCATGCTCGTAGCGGAGCTCGAAATCGAACTTGGTCCGCCAGATCGGAATATTGAACCCGAAGCTGGCCACGAATCCCGCATCCCAGGTCTTGTACGGGTCAAAGGCCGCCGTGGTATCTGCCAGCGGCCGGAGGTCGCTGCAGGATACCTGGCTCTGCTCGGTGCTGGAACCGAGTTCGGCGGTGCAACCGACCCTCACGGCGATGAACGGACCAGCCGAGAGCCGAGGCTTGATCTTGCCGTGGCTGGCAAGGGTGTAGCGGATCGGAATCGGGAACTGCAGGTACCAGAGCCGGGCAGTCTGGACGTTGGTGGCAGCGGCGGCGCCGACCCTGGCATTGGCGCCCTTGTAGGCAAAACCGATATCGGGATCTACTGACAGGTCGCCGACGATCGGCTGGTGCAGCCGCAACCCGATCGACACTCCCACCCGGCCCTCGGCGCTGCCTTCGGTGGTACCGGACAGCCAGGAGTAGTTGGGCCCCGCAAAGGCGGTCAACTCCAGCCCACCGGTCTGGGCGGACAGCCTGGCTGCAGACACCAGCACCAGGATGGGGGCGCCGAACGAGCGCATCAGCCGCATCAGCGGCACCAGGGAGCGGCCATACCAGCACAATAGGGGACCCCGGCCATCCGGCCAAGCTCCACCGATTCAGGGCCGTGGTGTGGCGGAGGCTCGCGGGGTGAATTCGACCCGATTGGCCGTGATGGCCTCGAGCACGAAGGGGTCGAGGCCTTCGGCCCCGTGGTGATCGATATGATCGAGCAGTGCCGTTCGCATGCCGGGAGGCCAGGACCGCCGAATGTGACTGAAGGTGCCTTGCAGCCCCTCCTCCCGATCGTGCATCGATTGGTAGAACGCCGCGATCTGGTTGGCCATCCTCACCAGGTTGTCGACCCGGTTCATCGCGTCGTTGCCGCGGCTTTGGCCGGCACCCGCTGCTGGAGCAGCTGGAGCTGTTGATCGCTGAATTGGTGGAACCGCTGCTGCCATTCCGAAGTTCCGAACACCGGCATGACCTGGACCGCGGTGACCTTGTACTCGGGGCAGTTGGTGGCCCAGTCACTATTGTCGGTGGTGATGACGTTGGCGCCGGACTCCGGATGATGGAAGGTGGTGTAGACCACACCCGGCTGGACCCGCTCGGTGATCGTGGCGCGCAGCGTGGTTTCGCCGGCGCGACTCACGATTCCAACCCACTCGCCCTCGCGAATGCCGCGCTCCTCTGCGTCGTGGGGATGGATTTCGAGGCGATCCTCCTCGTGCCAGTCCACATTGGCCGTCCGCCGGGTCTGGGCGCCCACGTTGTACTGCGACAGGATCCGGCCGGTGGTCAGGATCAGTGGATACTTGCCATTGACCCGCTCCTCGGTGGCGATGTATTCGGTCGGGAGGAAGCGACCCTTGCCGCGCACGAACACCGCCTCATGCATGACCGGCGTTCCATCCGGCGCCTCGGCATTGCAGGGCCACTGGATGCTGCCCATCCGGTCGATCTTCTCGTAGCTCACTCCGGCGAAGGTCGGGGTCAACCGGGCAATCTCGTCCATGATCTCGGACGGGTGCTTGTAGTGCATCGGATAGCCCAGGGCGTTGGACAGCGCCACGGTTACCTCCCAATCCTCCTTGCCGCCGAGGGGCTCCATTACCTTGCGGACCGGCGAGATCCGCCGCTCGGCGTTGGTGAAGGTGCCGTTCTTTTCGAGAAACGACGAGCCCGGCAGGAAGACGTGGGCGAACTTGGCAGTCTCGTTGAGAAAAATGTCCTGCACCACGATGCACTCCATGGCCTGAAGCGACGCGGTGACGTGCTGGGTATCGGGGTCGGACTGGGCAATGTCCTCGCCCTCGAGATACAGCCCCTTGAACGCCCCGGCGATGGCCTGGTCGAACATGTTGGGAATCCGGAGGCCCGGTTCGGCATCGAGGGTGACGCCCCACTCGGCCTCGAATGAACCGCGGACCGCGTTGTCGAGCACATGACGGTAGCCGGGGAACTCGTGCGGGAAGGACCCCATGTCGCAGGATCCCTGCACGTTGTTCTGGCCCCGGAGCGGATTTACTCCGACGCCCTCCCGGCCGATGTTGCCGGTGGCCATGGCCAGGTTGGCTATGCCGATGACGGCCGTCGAGCCCTGGCTGTGCTCGGTGACCCCGAGGCCGTAATAGATGGCCGCATTGCCGCCGGTGGCATACAGCCGGGCCGCCCCGCGGATCTCCGCGGCCGGTACCCCGGTAATGTCCGCGGTGGCCTCGGGAGAATGTTCCGGCCGGGCCACGAACTCGCGCCAGTGCTCGAAGCTCGGCACCTCGCACCGTGACGTCACGAACTCCTCCGCCACCAGTCCTTCGGTCACGATCACGTGGGCCAGCGCCGTCAGCAGCGCGACGTTGGTACCGGGACGGAGCTTGAGATGGTAGTCGGCTTCGATGTGCGGTGACCGCACCAGGTCGATCTGGCGCGGATCGGCGACGATCAGCCGGGCCCCTTCACGAAGCCGCTGCTTCATGTGTGAGGCGAAGACCGGATGTCCATCGGTCGGGTTGGCGCCGATCACGAAGACCACGTCGGTCTGGCGGACCGAATCGAAGTCCTGGGTGCCGGCGGATTCACCCATGGTCTGCTTGAGCCCGTAGCCGGTCGGTGAATGACAGACCCGGGCGCAGGTGTCGATGTTGTTGTTGCCAAAGGCGGCCCGGACCAGCTTCTGCATCAGGTAGGTCTCTTCGTTGGTGCAGCGCGACGAACTGATCGCCCCGACGGAATCGCGACCGTAGGTGGACTGCAGCCGCTTGAACTCGGAGGCCGCGTAGCCGATGGCCTCATCCCACGAGACCTCCTGCCAGGGATCGGTGATCTTCTGGCGGATCATCGGCTTGGTGATCCGGTCAGCGTGGGTGGCGTAACCCCACGCGAATCGTCCCTTCACGCACGAATGGCCATGATTGGCGTGGCCATCCTTGTTGGGCGTCATCCGGACCACTTCACTGCCCCTTATCTCGGCGTTGAACGAGCAGCCCACCCCGCAGTAGGCGCAGGTGGTCGTCACTTCGCGGTCGGGGGTGCCCGCCTTGATCACGGTGTTTTCCATCAAGCTGGCGGTGGGGCAGGCCTGGACGCAGGCGCCGCAGCTCACGCACTCCGACTCCATGAACGAATCCGCGGTCTGCCCCGCCGAGACTTTCGAGGCGAAGCCCCGGCCGTCGATGGTCAGCGCCAAGGTGCCCTGGATCTCGTCACAGGCGCGGACGCAGCGGGAACAGACGATGCACTTGGCGGGATCGAAGGTGAAATAGGGATTCGAGGGGTCCTTGGCCATGCCGAGGTGATTGTCCCCCTCGTACCCGTAGCGGACTTCGCGGAGACCGACCGCACCGGCCATGTCCTGGAGTTCGCAGTCACCGTTGGCGGCGCAGGTCAGGCAGTCGAGGGGATGATCGGAGATGTACAGTTCCATCACCCCGCGGCGGAGATCGGCCAGCTTGTCATTCTGGGTGCTGACCTTCATGCCGGCCTCGACCGGCGTGGTGCAGGAGGCCGGGAAGCCCCGGCGGCCTTCGACCTGGACCAGGCAGAGACGGCAGGACCCAAAGGCATCCATCGAGTCGGTGGCGCACAGCTTGGGCACCCCCACCCCGGCGACCGCGGCCGCCCGCATGATCGAGGTGCCCTCGGGCACACTCACTTCCATGCCATCAATGGTGAGGCTCACCTGCCTGGTACTGGCGGATGGCGGTGTGCCGTAGTCGATCTCGGTCATCATGGGCATGGTCTACTCCTGGTCCGGACTGCCTCAGACCCCGGCGCCGGCCGCCGCTGGCGCCGGAAGTCCGAAGTCCTGAGGAAAATGATTGAGGGCGCTGAGCACCGGGTACGGCGTCATACCGCCCAGCGCGCAGAGCGAGCCGCCCAGCATGGTCTCGCACAGATCGCGGAGCAGCACTTCGTTGCCTTCCCTGCGGACTCCCGCCACGATCCGGTCGACCACTTCAACCCCGCGGGTCGACCCGATCCGGCAGGGGGTGCACTTGCCGCACGACTCGATGGCGCAGAACTCCATGGCATAGCGCGCCAGCTGGGCCAGGTCCGCAGTGTCGTCGAACACCACCAGGCCGCCGTGCCCCACCATCGCGTTGATGCCGATGAACGCCTCGTAGTCGAGCGGCGTATCGAACTGCGACTCGGGCAGGTACGCGCCGAGTGGACCACCAATCTGGACCGCCTTGATCGGGCGGCCGGAATGACTGCCGCCGCCGAAATCGTACAGCAGCTCGCGGACGGTGACGCCAAAGGCCTTTTCCACCAGCCCACCGTACTTGATGTTGCCGGCCAGCTGGATCGGCAGGGTGCCGCGCGAACGGCCCATCCCGTAATTCTTGTAGTACTCGCCGCCCCGGTCGAGGATGATCGGGACCGATGCCAGGGAGATGACGTTGTTGATGACGGTCGGCTTGCCGAACAGGCCCTCGATGGCCGGCAGCGGTGGCTTGAACCGCACCATTCCCCGGCGGCCTTCGAGGCTTTCCAGCAGCGCCGTCTCCTCGCCACAGATGTAGGCACCGGCGCCCAACCGGACTTCGAGATCGAACGCCTTGCCGCTGCCGAGCACCGAGGTGCCGAGGTACCCGCGGGTGGTGGCCACCCGGATGGCTTCATTCAGCGTCCGGAACGCGTGGGGGTACTCGGAGCGGAGATAGATGTACCCCTTGGTGGCCCCGACCGCGATGCCGGCGATGGTCATCCCCTCAATGAGGACGAAGGGATCGCCCTCCATGATCATCCGATCGGAAAAGGTGCCGGAATCTCCCTCATCAGCGTTGCAGACGATGTAGCGCTGCTCGGCGGTGGTGCCGAGCACGGTCTTCCATTTGATCCCGGTGGGAAAGGCGGCGCCGCCGCGGCCACGGAGGCCGGAGGTGGTCACCGCCTCGACGATCTGCGCCCCGGTCATGGTCAGCGCCTTGCGGAGCCCCGTGTAGCCGTCATGCTTCTCGTAATCGTCCAGTGAGACTGGATCGGTGAGTCCCACCCGCGCAAAGGTCAGCCGTTCCTGTTTGGCGAAGTAGGGAATCTGCTCGGTGATGCCGTGACCGAGAGTGTGCTGTGCGCCGGTCAGGAACCCAGCGGCGAATAGTCCGGGCACGTCGGCCGGCATCACGGGGCCATAGGCCACCCGCCCCGCCGCCGTTTCCACTTCGACCAGCGGCTCGAGCCAGAGCAACCCGCGCGATCCGTTGCGGACGATTTCGATGGTCACGTTTCGGCTGACGCCTTCCGCCGCAATCGCGCGAGCCACCGCCTCCGCACCCATCGACAGCGCCGCCGAATCGCGGGAGACGTAGACCCGGGTCATCGGGACACCCCCTGCAGCGTCATCAGGGCATCGAATTTCCCAGGGGTGACCCGGCCATGCAGCTCCTGATCGATCATGATGGCAGGCGAGAGGGCGCAGTTACCGAGACAGTAGATGGCCTCGAGCGTCACTGCCCCGTCCGCCGTGGTGCCGTGGAAATCGACTCCCAGCCGCTGCTTGGCATGCTCCACCAGCGCATTGGCCCCCATTGACTGACAGGATTCGGCGCGGCAGACGTGGACGATGTGGCGGCCGGGCGGCGTGGTGCGAAAATCGTGATAGAACGAAACGACGCCGTGGACTTCAGCCCGGCTCTGGTTGAGCGCGTGAGCAATGACCGGCACCGCCTCGGCCGGTACCCAGCCCAGATCATCCTGGATGGCGTGCAGAATCGGAAGCAGGGCTCCGGGGATGTCGACCAGACGAGTCAGAATGGCATCGACTCGCGGCCGCCAATCGGCGGGGGCTGATGGCTGAACAGCTTGATTGGGGCCTTGGGACATCCCGCTGTACCCTCGATCCGGATGCACTGGAAATGACCGGGGACGAATCCCCTTATCTGTTGCTACCCAATAAGATGTGAGGATTTAGCGGGTGGGGCAAATCGGGTCAGACTATCGGCGGATAGGGGCCGCCAATTGGGGGCCGGATTGGTGGCAGAGATGTCCCGAATTCTTCGAGTTCAGCCCAATACGCGTCACGAGTACCGGCGCATTGGCTCCCAGGGTCAGACTGGCTGCCGGATCTCTCCCCGGGGCGGGAACTCCACCATGAACAGGTTGATGTACAGGTCCGGGGTACCGGCCGCGGCATCCAGGCGGGCCACTCGGGGGATCCGCCCATCACTCACAGTGCTGGACCATTTCGGCGTGGGAACAGATCCGGCCGCTGGAGAAAAAGCCGATGGGGGTGGCGGTCAATCACGGCAGCCTCACCGATTCGGGACCCTGAGCACCGGACCGCTCAGCGGTCGACGTACGATGCGTTGGTCGGATTGTACCTCGGTCCCGAAATCTTCTCGGGTGGCAGGGCCCGATCGAGCTCGGTCATCTCGGCCGCCGAGAGCACGATATCGGCGGCGGCGATATTCTGCTCCAGATACGTGCGTCGCTTGGTTCCGGGAATCGGGACCATGTCGTTTCCCTTGTGCAGCAACCAGGCCAGCGCGATCTGTCCCGGCAGGACGTTCCGGCGCCTGGCCAGCTGGTTGACGGCTTCAGCGGCCTGCATGTTGGCGTCGAAGTTGGCGCCCTGGAATCTCGGATCGCCGCGGCGGAAGTCGTTGGCGGGGTACTCCTCACTGCGTTTGGCGGTGCCGGTCAGGAAACCCCGCCCCAGGGGGCTGAACGGAACCATTCCGATGCCGAGCTCACGCAGCAGCGGAATGATTTCAGCCTCGAGATTGCGCTCCCAGAGCGAATACTCGCTCTGGAGTGCCGAGATCGGATGAACCGCGTGCGCCCGGCGGATCGAGTCGGGGCCGGCTTCAGACAACCCGAGGAAACCGACCTTGCCCTGTTTGACCAGGTCAGCCATGACTCCAACTACCTCCTCGATCGGAACGGCTGGATCGACCCGGTGCTGGTACAACAGATCAATCCGATCGGTCTGCAACCGGCGGAGCGAGGTCTCGACGACGTTTCGAATCTGCTCCGGCCGGCTGTCCAGTCCCACCGTTTTCCCCTGTGCAATCTTCCAGCCGAACTTGGTGGCCAGAATCAGGCCATGGCGCCGGCCCTTGAAGGCCCGCCCCAGCAATTCTTCATTGGTAAACGGTCCATAGACCTCGGCCGTGTCAAAGAAATTCAGGCCGAGTTCGAGGGCCCGGTCCAGGGTGGCCAGCGATTCCTTCTCGTCCGCCTCACCATAGGACTGGCTCATCCCCATGCAGCCGAGACCGAGGCTGGATACCTCGAGTCCCTGGCTGCCGAGCTTGCGTCGATTCAACATCGGGAGCTCGTTCTCAGCTGTTGATCGAGGCCAGGTCAATCACGAAACGATATTTCACGTCACTCTTGAGCATCCGCTCGTAGGCGTCGTTGATCTTCTGTATCGAGATCAGCTCGATGTCCGAATCAATCCGGTGCTGGGCGCAGAAGTCGAGCATTTCCTGGGTTTCCTTGATGCCGCCGATCAGGGAGCCCGCAATCGAGCGGCGCTTCACAATCAGGTTGAACACCGCCGGGGATGGGTGCGGTGAGTCCGGCACGCCGACCAGGCAGAGGGTGCCATCCCGCTTGAGGAGCGAGGTATAGGCGTCGAGATTGTGCGGCGCTGCTACCGTGTTGAGGATGAAGTCGAAGCTGGCGGCGTGGCGCTTCAGTTCATCCGGGCTCCTCGAGATCACCACCTGATCGGCGCCGAGCCGCTTGGCATCGGCCGACTTGCCCGGCGAGGTGGTGAACAGCACCGTCTCGGCGCCGAAGGCGTGCGCGAACTTCACTGCCATGTGCCCCAGTCCGCCGAGCCCAACCACGCCGACCTTGCTGTGCTTGCCGACATTCCAGTGACGCAGCGGCGAGTAGGTCGTGATGCCGGCACAGAGCAGCGGAGCGGCGCCGGCCGGATCGAGCTTGTCCGAGATCTTGAGCACGAAATGCTCGTCGACCACGATCTTGTCCGAGTAGCCGCCGTAGGTCATCCCGCCCAGGATCGGATCCTTGCTGTTGTAGGTGAACACCCCGCTGGTGCAGAACTGCTCCAGACCGGCCTTGCACTCGGGACAGGTGCGGTCGGAGTCGACCATGCAACCCACGCCGACCAGGTCTCCGACGCCATGGTGTTTCACCTCATTGCCGACCGCGACGACGCGGCCGACGATTTCGTGCCCGGGAACCACCGGGAATGTGGTGCCGGCCCACTCGTCCCTGGCCTGGTGCAGGTCGGAATGGCAAACGCCGCAGAACAGGATGTCGATCTGGACATCCTTGGGCCCCGGTGAGCGCCGCTCGAAGCTGAACGGCGCGAGCGGGGTCTTCGATGAAGTGGCAGCGTAGCCCTTGGCGGGAAGCCGAGCGCCGGCCGGGGAGGATGAGGGGGCGGTCTTGGCGTTGGTCATGGCAATTCCTGTGAGGTGACGAGTGTCCCGTTCCGCCGCCGGGGCGCGGAGAACTGGCAATCTTTGCCGTGGAGTCCAGCGGCGAAGGTACTGGAATCGGAGCGGCGGCGGTGACGGCTCGACTGCTGCCGGCCCGCCGGCAGATCGGCTGTGGTGAGCACAGCAATCTGTGCCCCTGTAGAGTGGCCTTCGAACACCGGGTTGCCATCAGACTCGTCACTGGCACCTCCACCCCGCGCTGCAAGGCTCAGTAGGGTCTTGAGGGGGAGTATGGCAAACCTTGCGTGCTCCAAGTCCACAGCCGGTTTCGAACCGGGAACGGGTCGGCGCCCCGCTCTGCCTCATTCTAGTCCGCGTACGATCCCCGGATGATCTCCTCAAGCACTGACCGGCCGACCGGCTTCCAGCCCAGCAACCGCTCGGCCCGCTTGCCGCTCATCTGCTGATCGAGCGCCATGGCGTCCGCGAGTGACCCCAGCGTCCGCCGTGCCTCCCCGACCGGCCAGGACTCGGCCTTGCCACCGAGGCCAGCGACCTGACTCACGGCTACGGCAATCTCCCTGGCTGGCGTCGAGGGACCATGGGCCGCGTGCCAGAGTGTTCCGGCCCCGCCACCGGTAAGGACCCGGAGATACAAATCGGCCAGGTCGTCGATGTGCACGGTGGGCCACCGCTGCGCGCCATCACCGACGTACTGGACCACGCCGTGGGACCTGGCACCTGCCAGCATCATGGCGGGAATGCCACCGGCCCGACCATACACGATTGCCGGGCGGATGATGGCACTGCGAACCTGCTGGGCCGCCGAGGTCAGTATCAGCCGCTCGACCGGAACCCGCCAGGCGACCGTCGGCAAGGGGTCGAGGGGAATGTCTTCATCGCCGGACTGGTTGCCGGTATTGCCCAGGATCCAGACGCCGCTGGTGTAGATCAGCGGCTTGTTGCCACCCCTGAGAACCTCGAGCAGCGCCTCAACCGCCGACAGATCGGCCGCGGGTGCCCCCGCATCATTGGTCGAAGCGGCATGGATGACCGCATCTGCGGCGGAGGCCGCAGCGGTCAACGCTGCCCGGTCGGACAGGTCTCCAGCCTGTGGCATGATGCCCCTGGCCGTGAGCTTCTCGGCTGCGGCTCCGCTGCGTGCCAATCCCAGCACGGTGTGCCCGCTCTGCCGCAACCGTTCAGCCACCGAGCTGCCGATATATCCAGTGGCGCCAGTCAGGAAGACTTTCATGCCGGATTCAAGGTCCTCGAAGGTATCGGGTGGATTGCCGACCAAATATGGAAACGGCCCCGCCGAATCGAGGGGCCATGGGCGCCACGGTCAAGCAGCAACCGTGCCGTCAGGCCGCCATCCGGCGGTAGGCCTGCAATTCCAACTGTACTGCCGTGGCTGCGGCCCGTATCCGATCGGACAGCCCGGGCCGATCAGTCAGGGTGTCCGCTCGGCCTGATGCCTCCACTCCAGCCAGCAGTTTGGCGAGCGGACCGGCGCCGATGGCACCGGCGCTCGACTTGAGGGCATGGGCCGCAGTCGATACCTCCTCGGCGGTGCCCGATCCCAGTGCCAGGCACAGGCTGGCTACCCGCACCGGGGCGCTGCCGAGGTAGGTATCAACAATCCCGTCGAGGGCGTCTTCCGCTCCAGCAGCCCGGAGTTGTTCCCGGAGTATTTCCAGATCGACCGCGCGGACAGCCCGCGGCTTGGGAGCCTCTCCAACGATTGCTCCGTCTCCGGTGACACGGCGTTCCACCACCGCCAGCAGGTCATGGGCCCTGAAAGGTTTGGCCAGATAGCCATCCATGCCATTGGCCAGGCACCGCTCGCGCTCTCCGCTCAGCGCGTGGGCCGTCAGGGCGATGATGGGCAGCGAGCCAAGCGTCCCGAGGGCACGGATGGCGGCGGTGGCCTCGAAGCCGTCCATTTCGGGCATCTGAATATCCATGAGGACCAGGTCGTAGCCGCCCCGTTCCACCGCCGAGACCGCTTCACGGCCATTGGCCACAGTATCAACCTGGTGACCACGCATTCGGAGCATGGTGGCCGCCACCTCCTGATTGACCGGGTTGTCATCGGCCAGCAGGATGCGCAGGGGCTTCCGTGATTCGGTCAGGGCGTGACGGGTGACGACCTGGCCGGTGCCGAGGTTGCCGGAGCCGTGGAGGATCGAGGCAACCGCGTCGAGCAGATCGGTCCGGGAGACCGGCTTGGTCAGGTAGCCATTGACCCCCAGTTCACGGCAGCGCGCGGCATCGCCCCGCTGGCCGCCGGAGGTCATCATCAGGATCGCGATCCCGGCCAGGGAGGGATCGCTCCGGATCTGGCTGGCCAGTGCAAAGCCGTCGACACCGGGCATCCGGACATCGATGATCGCGACGGTGGCGGCAGCCCCTTCATCCCGGGCCGCCTGCAGCGCCGCCAGCGCCGAGACCGCATCGGTGGCCTGGTCCAGCCGGGGATGGTCGGCGCCAAGCATTTCGTGATAGATCCGCCGGTTGGTGGGATTGTCATCGACGATCAGGATGCGCTGGCCCGCCAGGGACACGGTCACTGGCGGCCGGACCCCGACCTGGTCGGCCACCGGCAGGGGCAGCACAAAGGCGAATTCACTGCCCCGCCCGACCTCGCTGGTCGCGATGATATGCCCACCCATCAAGTTGACCAGACGCTGCGCGATGGTGAGCCCGAGGCCGGTGCCCCCGAAGCGCCGGCTGGTGGAACCATCGGCCTGGGTGAACTCTTCGAAGATGTGGGCCAGCCGGTCCGGCGCGATGCCGATGCCGGTATCCCGGACCACGAATCCGACCGCGGCCCGCCCGTCGGCCAGGGTGGCCGTCCGCAGGCTCACCACGACTTCACCCGCCGCGGTGAACTTGACGGCGTTCCCGATCAGGTTGGTCAGGACCTGCCGCAGCCGGCTGGGATCACCACTGACGGCGACCGGAATGTCCGGCGCAACGTCGGGAATGATTTCCAGATCCTTTTCCCTGGCCTTGACCGCCAGCATGCTGGTGGTGGAGTAGACCAGGCGGGGCAGGTCGAATGGGATGGTCTCGACGTCCAGGTGGCCCGCCTCGATCTTCGAATAGTCGAGAATGTCGTTGATGATCGCGAGCAGCGACTCGCCGGAGCTCTGCACCACATCGAGTGAGTGCCGCTGTTCCATGGTGAGTTCGGTCTCGAGCACGATCTCGACCATGCCGAGGACCGCATTCATCGGGGTCCGGATCTCATGGCTCATGTTGGCCAGGAACATCGAGCGGGTCTCGGCCGCTTCACGGGCCTGGTCCCGGGCCTTGCGCATGGCTTCGGCGAGTTGCTTGTGCTCCGTGACGTCGTGAAAGGTCCAGATCCGGCCGTACTGTTCGCCCTGCTCCCCGCTCACCGGAGCGGAATAGCGGTCGAGCACCGTGCCGTCGATCAGTTCCAGCTCGTCGTGGCTGACTTCCTTGGGATGGTCGTTGAGGTGATGGACCCGGGCCAGGAACTGGTCGGGATGCTTCATCCGGGTCAGCACGTACCGGATCTGGCGGGCGTCGTCGGCGTCACTCGCGATGTCGGGGGGAATGCCAAGCTGTTCGGACATCCGCTCGTTCTGGAGGATCTTCTTGCCTTGGCGGTCGACAATGAGGATGCCATCAGCCGACGAACGTACCTGGGCCGCCAGCAGCGCGGCCTTCCAGCGCGACTGCTCCTCGGACCGCTTGCGTTCGCTGATGTCGAGCACGACCGCGATACCCCGGTCGCTGCCCTCCGTGAGCTTGGCGAGGCCGAGCAGCACCCAGATGCGGGATCCGTCCTTGCGGAAGTACTCCCGTTCGGTCGGCGGGCAGGTGCCGCCGGCCATGACCATGGCCAGGGTGGCCGCGTCCCATTCGGCGGATTCCGGCGGCGAGAGGGCCCGCCAGTTCACCCGCAGCCTGTCCGGGTCCTCGATCTCGTCCTGACGGGTAAAGCCGAAGATCCGCAGCAGTTCGTCATTGGTCTCCGACAGCCGCCCGGCGGAATCGAAGAAACAGATCCCGACCAGGTTGGACTCCGAGACCTGCCGGAACCGGGCTTCGCTCAGCCGGACATCACGCTCGATCCGTTTGCGCTCGCTGATGTCGAGGATCATCGCCACTCCGCGATTGCCCGGCTCGTTGAGCGGCGCCGCTCCCAGCATCACGGGCACCCGTGTCCCGTCCTTGCGATACAGCTCCTTTTCCCACGGCGGCAGGGTTTGCCCCGTCATGAAGGAGGCCAGGGCCCTCGCGTCGGTCGCTTCCCACTCGGGTGGCGTCATCTTCCGCCAGTTGAGCCGTCCGGCAGCCAGGTCCTCACGGGTGTAGCCAAACATCTTGAGCATCTCGTCGTTGGCCTCATAGATCCGGCCATCCGGCTCCCAGAGGATGACGGCGAGAATATTCGACTCCACGACACGCCGGAACCGGGTCTCGCTGTCCTTCAGGGCGCGTTCCACCCGCCGGCGCTCGGTGACGTCGAGCTGGAAGACCACCCCGTGGTCCGGTCGCTCCTTCTGGGTGGCCACCCCAACCACCACTTCGACCCGGTATCCATCCTTGCGATACAGCTCCTTTTCCCATAGACCGACGGTCCCACCATTCCGGATCCGGGTAATGGCGGCGGCATCGATCTCGGCATACTCGGGTGGAGTCATGGTGCGGAAGTTCACCAGCCCGGCCGCCAGGTCCTCGCGGGTGTAGCCGATGGTCCGGAGATATTCGTCGTTGGCATCGGTGATGACCCCGGTGGCGTTCCAGAACCCGATGCCGATGATGTTCGACTCCGCCACACCCCTGAATCGGGCCTCGCTGGCCCGGACCTCGTCCTCGCTGCGGCGGCGCTCGGTGATATCCAGAAAGGTGACCACTGCGCCGAGTACCTTGGCGTCTCGGATGATCAGGTGCGACCAGTATTCGACCGGAAATGACGAGCCGTCGGCCCGCCAGAACATCTCGTCGTCCACGTGGATGTCGCGCCGCTCCTGGAAGGCCTGGTAGATCCGGCAGCTCGATTGTGACCGGGAAGTTCCGTCGGGAAGGGTGTGGTGAGACAGTTGGTGCATGTTCCTGCCCAGCACCTCTTCCAGATCCTTGTAACCCAGCAGCAGCAGCCCGGCCTGATTGGCAAAGGTGCAGTTGCCCGCCAGGTCAACCCCATAGATGCCCTCGGCGGTTGAACCGAGCAGCAGGGCGATCCGTTCCTCGCTGAGAGCGAGCGACACCAGGGTCTCCAGCTGGACGGTCAGATTCGAGTGCGCCCGGCGGGCCAGCCCCGTCCCGATCACGGCGAATACCAGGACCAGTCCGCTGAGTACGACGTTTTCCCTGCTCGAGGATGAGGCGAGCAGACCAAACGGCAGCGGAGCACAGATGGCGACCACCATGCAATAGAAACTCGGCATATCTGCCGAGAGGGTGGCCAGGGAACCGCCGACGATGCCGCAGAACACCACGCAGATCACTGCAACCTGCTCCGGCCGGCTCACCGTCATCAGCACCGCCCCGCCGATGCCCCAGGCCGCCGCCTGAAGCAACACCGTACTCCGGGTCCCGATGACCACGGCCCGGTTGCCGACATGTGCCTTGCCGGCATGCCTCATCCAGACCGCTCTCAGCACCGTGGTCACTGCAACCGCCACGGTCCACCACTCCATCTTGAGCCCGGGTTCGTCTCCCCAGATCATGATCGCGACCAGCCCGATCAGGGCCAGATGGCCAAACAGGACGAGCCCGCTGTCGCCAACCAGCCGGGCGCGCAACTCGCGAACCAGCTCGGTGGCGACACGGGCATCGAACTCCGCCGAGCCGGCCGGGTCAAAGGCAACGGACGGGGTGGCTTGGTTCATCGGGATTGGCCCGGGAGGGCGGTGTCCGCCCCGAGGAGCTTGGCCACGCAATCGTCACAGATTCCGTGGGTGAACTGGGCCTTCGAACGCTGGCCGATGTAGGTCTCCAGCGAGTTCCACTTGCCGCCGTCATCTCGAATCCGCTTGCAGTAGGCGCAGATCGGCAGCAACCCTTCCAGCCGCTTCAACTCCTGATGCAGGCCGAGTATGCGCTCGGCGACCTTGATCCGGGCCAGCAGCTCGTCCCGGTCCACCGGCTTGGTGATGAAGTCGTCGGCCCCGGCCTCCATGCCGGTGAGATACGAGTCCTTCCCGGAGCGCGTCGTCACCAGGATGAAATAGGTGTACGGTGCTTCCGTCCGGGCCCGGATCTGGCGGCAGAGCTGCACGCCGTCGAGGACTGGCATGGACCAATCGGAGATCACGACGGGGATCGGAGTGACCCGGAGAATGTCCCACGCCTCCCGGCCGTTGGTGGCGGTGCGGACTTCGTATCCGGCGGCGGTGAGGAGCGTGGGCAACAGAATCAGGGTCACCGGATCATCATCCACCACGAGAACCGCCGTGGGCTGGACGGTGCTGCTCGTCTCGATGGGGATTACGGAGTCGATCGGGAGATTGGTCACGCGAAGCTGGATACCTCAGCGGCGCTGCAGGTGGCCGATGAAGATGCGTCGGCCTTTTCCTCAATTGATAGTATACGGGCTAGTGCCCGATCACCTCATGAGAAAGGGGACTAGTTCCTTCGATCAGGAGGGGCTGCGGCTTGACGCTCAACTGATCCGCAGGATGTCGGTGACCGTGGCCAGGTGATGATCGTCGTGCTCCGCCACGAAAAAAGCCAGGTCGAGCAACCGCATGTTCACCTGGAGCTGCGGATGCCGGGCGGAGCGGAGCCAGTCGGCCTCGTCGGCCTGTTCGAGCTGTGACACCAGTTCGGCCCGGGCCAGCTCGAATTGGCTGAAGATATCCGCCAGTGCCTGCTCATTGTGACGAGCCTGTGCGGTCTGGCGATTCTCGAGGTCAGTTTCCTGAAGTGTCAGCCGCCCAACGGCAATATCGTCGATCCGGCCGATCCATCTCGGCTCAAGGTCAAGCAGGTGACCGACATTTTCCTGGATCGACCAGTGACCATGATGCTCCGTGGTCAGTGCCTCGTGGCCGAGTCCCTCGAGCCGGCGCTCAACCCGGGCCGGAGTGCCCCGGAGCCGCTCGACCAGGCCGGGGGCGGCGGAGACGGGAAGGTCGAAGGTCCATCGGCGGTCGAGCCAGAGGCTGCGCTGTACCATAGGATCGGCACCTGTGAGAAGGATCGGATTGAACAGGTTCACGGTTCACGGTTGCCAACCATCGTCCCTCATAGGCGCGAACCGCGAACCATCATGCAGCAGCGTACGGTACAACGTTGCCTCGACGACTACCGGCTGCCATTCACCACCTGGCGAAATAACTTGGCCTGCTCGCGGGGCAGCGCTCTCCAGTACTGCGGCGGGGCGTCCACTGTTGCGCCCAGGGCAGCGGCGGCGTGCCAGCCCCAGCGCGGATCGAACAGCATCCCGCGAGCGATGGCCACCAGATCCGCCTTGCCACTGTGTACGATTTCTTCGGCCTGCCGGGGCTCGGTGATCAATCCCACCGCGATCGTGGTCACCCCGGCTTCCCGCTTGATCCGCTCGGCGAACGGAACCTGGTACCCTGGTCCGAGCGGGATCTTCTGCAACGGCGACAATCCTCCCGACGACACATCGATCCAGTCGGCGCCCCGAGCCTTGAGAGCCCGGGCCAGGACGATGGCCTGCTCCAGATCCCAGCCGCCTGCCACCCAGTCAGTCGCCGAGAGGCGGACCCCAACTGGCTTGCCGGCTGGAAAGGCGGCCCGGATGGCGTCGAAGACTTCGAGTGGATAGCGGATCCGGTTTTCCAGCGACCCGCCGTAGGAGTCGGTGCGCTGATTGGATAGTGGCGACATGAATTGATGCAGCAGGTAACCATGAGCACCATGGAGCTCGATGGCGTCGATCCCGAGCCGGTCGGCACGCCGGGTTGCCATCGCGAACGAGTCGCGAATCCGGACCATCCCGTCCTGATCGAGAGCAACGGGCGCCGGTTCACCATCCTTGTATGGCACGGCCGATGGCGCGACCGGCCGCCAGCCGCGATCAGAGACTGGCCTGAGCTGGCCGCCCTCCCATGGAGGGTAGCTCGACGCCTTGCGGCCGGCGTGGGCCAGCTGGATGACCACGGCGCTCTGGCCGTAGCGATGGACTGAGTCGATCACCGGCTTGAGCGCCGCCTCGGTGGCGTCGTCATACAACCCGAGATCCTCGTGGGTAATCCGCCCATCGGCTTCAACCGCGGTGGCCTCGATCCCCAGCAGGCCAGCCCCGGAGATGGCGAGGTTCGGCAGGTGCATCATGTGCCAGGCCGTGGCCCGACCCTGCTCAGCCGAGTACTGGCACATCGGTGAAACCATGATCCGGTTCGGCAGGGTCAAGTCCCGCACAGTGATCGGAGAAAAAAGACGGCTCATCCAGTGGATGCCTTCAGGCAGGTGAAACCAGCGGACTCTGCTTGTCCGCGAAGATCATCGCCAGCAGGCGGCAGGGCCTGGTGGCGCTGGCGTTGCCGGAGATCCGGTGCACTCCGCCAGGCGCTTCGTAGAACATCTGGCCGGCGCGGTAGGTCGTTTCCTTGCCACCGTCGACCTGGAACTTCAGTTCCCCCTCAATCACGTAGCCGAAGACGAAGCCCGGGTGGCGGTGAGCCAGGTCCATCTCGCCGGGCTTGTAGCTGACCTCGATCGCCGTCATCTGCCAGCCGTGGATCGTGAGGTCAGGCAGATCCTGCTGGAATGTCGTGCTGTCACCTGACGCGGAAGACCGCCCTTCGGCGGCCAGGGTGCCCGTCATCAGCAGAGCGGCTCCGGCCTGCAATGCGGTTCCCAGCGCCTGGCGGCGGGTGGGCAGCGAACCGAGGGCGGCGGGAACGGAATCGGAGAGTGGATGCATGACCTTGAACTCCGGAAACAGGTTGGATGATTGCAGCGGCTCGAGAACTATCGGGCGCCGCCGGTCGATGGCGTGCCATCCGAGCCGGCAACAGAATCGGGCTCCGCCCTCGTGTAGGTGCTGATCCGATCGAGCAGGTTCTGCCGACCCACCCGGCGCTTCTGCCCGGGATGGCCCCGCCACCATGCCTCGGCACGCTCACGGAAGGCCGCCTCACGGATCTCGAGCGGCGGGTGTGACGAAAAGTAATCGCGGAACGGATCAGCACCGCCGGCAACCTGGCCCGATTCCAGGCGCTTCTCGTATTGCAGCAGCGAGCGAAAGGCGTGGCCCGATCCTCGAGGATCGAACGGACTGTTGACCAGCAGGGTGTACCCATACTGATCGGCCTCGGCCTCCTGGTTCTTCGAAAAGCTGTGGACCGTGAGGATCCGGAGGCCGAAATCCGCAATCTCGCCGAACGGACGGGCCCCGATCTTCCGGGCCAGCAGTTCGAAGCGGATGGCGTCGACGCAATGCCCCTGCTCCACATGCCCCATCTCATGCCCCAGCACCGACACCAGCTCGGCCTCCGACCCGAGGTTCCGGAGCAGACCGCGGGTTACCAGCAATACTCCGCCCGGCAGCGCCATGGCGTTGGGCTCGTCGCCCTCGATCGGAAAGGCCCGGTAGGGGAACGGCTTGCGGGCGTACCCGGACAGGTGCTGCATGAGATCGTCGAGATAGACCAGGTCCGGGTCTTCGGCCGGGACTGCCTGCTGGTAACGGGCACGGTACACATCGCCATAGTCCCTCTCGTCGATATCGTCGATCGGAATGACCTTGGTCACCAGGTGATTGAGCGACTTGATCGGGGTGCCGATGACTTCAAAGGCCGGCACCAGCGACGAGGAGAGCGGCGTGCCGATCCGCTTGACCGAGAGCACTACCACCAGCCCGACCCCGGCGATCGCGAGTCCGGCCAGCGCCGCCAGGCGGAGACGAGCGCTCATGCGAACCGGCTCTTGTAGCGGTTGTACAATGAGTGCATCCCCAGCATCAGCGCTCCCACCCCCACGAACACCAGTCCGCGCATCCCGAGATTGGACTCCGCCATGTCGAAGACGATCAGCCGGATCATGCAGGCGCCCAGCCCCGCCAATGCCATGTAGCGGAAGTGACTTTCCCGCAGCACCAGGCTCAGGGCAAAAACCACAAACGCTTCCGTGACCCAGAGCAGGGTGAGCACCGCCGAGGAAAAGCGCCAATAGAGGAACAGTGCGACGCCGATGAAGAACGGATAGTAGAGCCAGACCGCCTGGCGGTGGCCGATTCGAGCGGCCAGCCGGCTCAGCCCGCCGAGCCCCGGTGGGAAATTCAGCTCAGCGAGGTGCAGCCGGGGGGAACCAAGCGCGAGGTATCCGATCTGCAGCAGGATCGTGAGGCCGCCACTGAACCCGGGATGCTGGTACCAGTCGCGTGTGGGAACGGCCAGGGTACTGGTCACCGCAACCAGATCGCCGATGCTGGCCCAGAAGAAGACCAGCGAGTAAAACCGGAATCGTGGGTCGAGCGATACGTCGAGCGGGCCGGCAATGCAGATCAGCGCCAGGGCGGCCCAGGCCAGCGGGCGCCATTGGGCCGGCATTTCAACCGCGACCACTACGGCCAGGAAGGCCAGCGCCAGCTCCAGGAAGAGCGGATGCACCACCCGCCAGCTCCGCACCCCCGCCAGCGACTCCGAAGGCCGATACACCCACCAGTAAGCGCCCACCCCCAGTGCGAAAACCTCAATCAACAGGCGGACTGGCACCGGTCCCAGGTAGGCCTGGGCCTGCAGCACCACGAGGGTGTAGCCGGCTCCGAAGAAAAGCAGGGCCAGATACCCAAGGTGCAGGACTGCCCCGGCGTATGGCCGGCGCACCCGCCCGGCCAGCTCCAGCGCCACCAGCGACAGGACCAGCCATGCCACGCTCGGCGCCAGCGACGAAATCGGCTGCAGCAGGGTATAGGCCGCCGCCGCGATGGTCAGCCCTCCGAGGTAGATCGCGGTCTGGCGGAGGAGGCGGGCAGCACCATCCCCGAGCACCAGACCGATGGCCGCGGTGTCGGCCAGCAGCAGCGGCCCCAGATGCCAGCGGAGCTGTTCCAGCACCGGTAGCGGATGCTGGTCGAACACGGTGAACCACGACCAGAGGTGGGCCAGCAGCAGGACCAACACCGTTGCGACCGCCAGGCCGGCGCTCGGCCCGACGCGGGAGAGCAGGACCAGGATGGTGGCGGCACCGAACGCCACCGGAATCATGGAGGGAAGGCCCTCGAGGTTGGCCAGTCCGACGACACTGATCAACCCCGCTAGCACGCCGAGCAGCGAGGCCGGATGGGGGGAGGAAGCACCACCGTAGAGCTCAACCGAGTCGAACCGCTCACCTCGGCGGTTGGCCAGGAAGAGGTGGATCACGGCGGCCAGCACCCCGCCACCGAGCAGGATGGCCGCCGCCTGGGTTGGTTTATTGCTCTCCGCCTGGTACGCGATCATCCCGCAGACCGCGAGTGCCAGCGCCGCCAGATGGACCAGGTAGGCGCCGACCTTGATCAGGAACTCTTCGGGTTCGTCCAGCACCACCCGGAGGTACAGGCCACACTGCAGCAGGACCAGTGCGGGAATCAGCAACCAGTTGGAAACGAATGGGTAGAATGAAATCACCCCGACGGTGACCAGCGCCTGTCCAACCAGGGTATCGGTGAGGTAGAGCCAGCGGATGCCGAGGGCCCTGCCCTTCCGGGCCAGCAGGAACACCGTGACGCCGGCCACGATCAGCGCGACGCCTCGGAATGGGGTGTTCCCGACGTGATACAGTGCCAGCCCGGCGCCCAGCAGGCTCCAGCTGGCCAGGTGAGTGATCCAGGGCAACGACTTGAGCCGCTCGCCGCTGTAGCTCGCGCGATAGTGGGTCAGGGCAGCAAGTGTTCCGATGACCAGGGTGGTCAGGATGCCGAGCAGCCGACCTTCGATCGTCGGGGCAGGCTCGAATACCCGGGTGTACCAGGCCGCCTGAAAGACGATGAAGCAGCCCAGGGTGACGAGGGTGTGGACGTCCCAGCGTTCGCGGAACGAGAGTGACACCCCGGCAGCGGCGACCAGGGTGGCCAGGACCAGGGTCAAATCGGATTGAGGGATGAGGGCCAGAGGCACCAGACTGAGCACTACATGCAGCGAGGCAAACGGCTCGCTCCTGGCCCGGAAGGCGACGATGAGGTTCACCGCCACGCCGACCAGCAGCACGGCAAGCGCCATGGTCAGGTCCCGAATCCAGCTCAAGCCTGGCACTGCGCTGGCGCCGAAGCAGGCGAACAGAAAGACCGCCGCGCCACTGCTCTTGAGCCATTGGGCCAGCAGTTTCCATTGGGCCCGTCGATCGAGAAGGATTCCCCCACCCGCCAGCAAGGCGGCAGCGGCCACGATCATCAGGGTTCGATAGAACGGCGAGAGCCGGAGCCCGGTGTAACCACCGATGAAGGTGATGCCCGCTACCAGCACCGCGCTGCCGAGGATGCCGGTCCAGTTTTCCATCAGCTGGCGCTGGAGCTGGGTCCACCGTTCGTTCGGAATGGGTGGTGCGGCCGGCGCCCGAGCCGCCGCGGATCGAGCCCCGGGCAATCGATCGGTCCATGGACGGGAGGCCGCGGGAGCAGGCGCCGCCGCAGCGGGCCCGCCTGGTTCGGCACTGGCGATCGAGCGAACGGTCAGGATGGGAGGGTCGAGTGGCCGGCGGGCGGTTGCCAGCGGCGGCCGGTGCCTTGGCGCGCCGGGGGTGGTTCTCTCTTCGGCAGGGTCCGCCCCTGCGGTCGTGCCGCTCAGCTGATCCCGCAGATCCCGGACCTGCTGCTCGAGTGCCTCGAGGCGCTGGCTCGGATCGGCGGTCTTCAATTCCAGTTGCCGCAGCCGGTCACTATGCCGGCGGTGTAACCAGGCGATCAGGACGACAAGGACGAGGAGGGAAAATTCCATGACGGACCCCGAGTCGAGGGACGAGCGTCGAGAGTCGAGCGAATGGTTCGAGCGAGGGCCCACCAGCAGCCATCCACCAACGACGAGTGACCAGAGACTAACGGCCCAGCGTATGGCTTACGGCTTATCGCCTGCGGCTTAAG
>JBDTTF010000280.1:0-20035 GCA_039930765.1 Gemmatimonadota bacterium
AGTCATTGGTACGTCCTCAAGATTCCGGCTGGCAAGGGTTCACGGTTCACGGTTCGCGGTCCGTCCCATCACAACCGAGAACCAGTACCGCAACGTGATGAAATTACTTTGCTCGACGAACCGTGAACCCTGGTTCGACGGGTGACGCATGAGACGACAGATGTCACCCTCCGCGGGTGTGCATCTCCCGGTGCGGATCGGCCCGCAGTGACTCAAGCTGGTACAGCGCCCCGCGGTTTTCCACCCTGAGCCGGTCTTCGGCACCTCGATCGGTCCTCTCGCTCCAGACCGACCCGATCAGTCGGGCCAGGTCGTCGTCCGACGCACCACTCCGGAGCGGCTGGCGCAGGTCGATCCCGGTCCTGGCATACAGGCAGAGAAAGAAGGTCCCATCCGCGGTGAGCCGAGCCCGATCGCAGTCGCGGCAGAACGGTGCCGTGGTCGAGGCAATGATGCCGAACACCGTGCCATCGGGAAGCTGGAACCGGTCGGCTGGCGCCCGCGGATCGGATGTCTGGCTCAGCTCGAGCGGTGTGCCGTAACCCGCGCCAATGAGCTGCAGCAACTCCCGGCGCGAAACCACCTTGTCGGCCGACCAGTCGGTGGCACCACCCACATCCATGTATTCGATGAACCGGAGCTCCAGCTGCCGTGCCCGGGCAAACTCCAGCAGCGCCAGGACCTCATCATCGTTGTAGCCGCGGATGATCACGCTGTTGATCTTGATGCCGGTAAAACCGGCCTGCGCCGCCGCTTCGATTCCTGCCAGCACCTCGTGATGTCCGGCGGTACGGGCAAAGGCCAGCATCCGCTCTGGCCGGAGGGTGTCGAGACTGACCGTGAGCCGGTCAAGCCCCGCCGCTTTCAGCCCGGCCGCCTGGCGGCCAAGCAGCAGTCCGTTGGTGGTCAGGGCCAGGTCGCTGGTGGTCGAGCGGCGCGACAACATTGCCACCAGGGCGGCGAGATCGTGTCGCAGCAGCGGCTCGCCGCCGGTCAGCCGGAACTTGTGGGCGCCCAGGGTTCCCAGCACCCCCGCCAACCGGTCAATTTCCTCGAAACTCAGGATCGACGACTTGGGCAGCCAGGCGTAATTATCCTCCGGCATGCAGTACCGGCACCGCATGTTACAGCGGTCGGTCACTGACAGCCTGATACTCCCCAGTGGCCTTCCGAGCCGGTCGACCAGATCAGCCATGGCGTACCGAGCCAAGCGGGTCAGGTGTGAGGGCCGTGGCAAGCCGGGTTGGATCGACCCAGGCGTCGGAGCCGTCGGCGTAGTACTCGCGCTTCCAGATCGGGACTCGGTGCTTGACCTGCTCGACCACCCAGCGGCACCCCTCGAAACATTCGTCCCGATGATCGCCGGCCACCGCCACCGCGATCGCGACGTCGCCAATGGCGAGGCAACCGATCCGGTGCTGCAGCTCGACGTTCACCGGCCAGCGCCGCTGCGCTTCGGTCACGAGGGCGGCGCACTCGGATTCGGCCATCGCGGCGTAGGCATGGTATTCGAGCCTGGTGACGGCCCGGCCATCCTGGTGGTTGCGGACCAGCCCCACAAAGGTGGTGATGCCCCCCCGATCCGGGTTCGTGACCCGGGCAACGAGTTGCTCGACTTCGATCGAATCGCTGGTGAGAAACGTCAAAGCAGACCTTTCGGCTTGTTCATCGGGTCAGTGAACTGGTTCACGGTACCCGAAACCTTGTGGTGGCCGGCATGGCCCAGACTAGAGGAGCCACCTTGCACCGCCGGATCGCGGACTTGAAGCGCTCAGCCACCCGCCATCGGGGGCAGCAGCGCCACCTCATCCCCGTCGATGAGAACCGTGTCGAGGCGGACATGGGTCCGGTTGACCGCCACCAGGGGCCGGTCAGGGAGCCTGGCCCCGCCCGGCAGTGTTGCCCGGGCCCAGTCCAGCAGGTCAGTCACCCTGGCCATTCCAGGCAGTGTGGCGGTCACCTCATCCGTGCCAGCCAGATCGGCGTAGCTGGCAAAGAGGATGACCCGGACGGCGATCGTGGCGGGAGCGGCGGCGGTCATGGCTGAAGTGTGGCGGAGCATGGCGGGAGACTCAAGGCGGAAAACGAGGCGGGGCCGGAAAACTGTCCGGCCCCGCGAGCCAATTACCCATCCCTGCGCGACTTAGGCGTCGGTAAGCTCGGGTTCATCGGCCACCAGGGCACGGAGCTCCTTGCTGGGTTTGAACACCGGAACCGGGCGGGCGGCCACTTCAACCGGGTCGCCGGTGCGGGGATTCCGTGCCATTCGGGTCTTGCGGCGGCGAATCTTGAAGGTGCCGAAGCCACGCACCTCTATATTCTGCTGCTGTTTGAGCGCATCCTTGACTGCGTCAAGGAATGCGTCCACCACCCGGGCGCAGTCCTTCTTGGAGATCATTGGCCCCGCGGTTTTGGCGATCGCGGCGGTCACATTTTCTACCAGATCGGCCTTGGTCATCTATCCCCCTGTTGGGCCAGCACTTGCGGCGCTGGCAGAACCCCAACGACCAGAGAGACAGTACGAGCTTAACCGTTGACTGTCAAGGGGTTGGCCCATTCGGGCCGGTTGAGGCTCCGATCAGGGCCAGAAACTCGGCAAAATGGGGGTAGGCGTCGTGGGGACCCGGCGAGGCCTCCGGGTGGTACTGCACGGCAAAGACTGGAAGTCGTTTATGGCGAACGCCTTCCACTGTCCCGTCGTTGAGATTGAGGTGAGTGACTTCGAGTTGGTCGGCGCCGGGTACTCCGGACTCGGCACCTTCCACAGCAAAGCCGTGATTCTGGGAGGTAATCAGCACTTTCCCGGTGATCAGGTCCTTCACCGGGTGATTCCCACCCCGGTGGCCGTAGGGCAGCTTGATCGTCCGGCCCCCGTAGGCCAGCCCCAGCAACTGGTGCCCGAGGCAGATGCCAAAGGTCGGCAGGCCGGTGCCAGTGAGGTCGCGGATGACCGGGAAGGAATAGTCGACCGCGGCGGGATCGCCGGGGCCATTGGACAGGAACAAGCCGTCCGGCTTGACGGCTTGAACCTCGGCAGCTGAAGTACCCGCCGGCACCACCCTGACCCGGCAGCCGGCAGCTACCAGCATCCGGACGATGTTGCGCTTCATCCCGAAATCGTAGGCCACCACCAGCGGACCACTATTGTCCACCCCGTCATCCCAGGCCTTCGTCACGCTGGCCCGGCTGGCCAGATCGAGTCCCTCCATCGAGGGACTGGCCATCAGCTGCAGGGTGATCTCAGGCGATGGCTCCCGCCCCTCGGCGATCACGCCGCGCATCGCACCCCGTTCCCGGATGTGCCGAGTCAGGCGGCGGGTATCGACATTCTCGATGAGGGGGATGTTGCTGCTCGACAGCCAGCTGTCGAGGCTCTGTTCCGAGCGCCAGTTGGAAGGCTGGCGGGCCAGCTCGCGGACCACCACCCCACTGACCTGCGGCCTGCCGGACTCCATGTCCTCGGCGTTGACGCCGTAGTTCCCGATCATGGGGGCCGTCATCACGACGATCTGGCCGAGGAAGCTGGGGTCGGTGAAGGTCTCCTGGTAGCCCGAGAGGCCGGTGGTGAAGACGACTTCGCCGAAGGTGGGGGGCAGCGAACGGGGCGCGGTGCCGGCGTACCAGGTGCCGTCTTCGAGCAAAACATAGGCGGGGCGATCGGTCATCCGGTCACCCCGCCTGGGAAAGTCGCTACCATCGGCATCTCCTACTGGGCCGGCTTCTTCGGCGCAGGGGCCGGGGTCGCAGTGGGCGTCACTGATTGCACGGCCGGATTGGTACCCGCCGCCGGTGCGGTGGTCTGGGGAGCCGCCGGCGTGATCGGCAGCGAACTCGGCAGCGCCGTGGGGACCGTGGTCTGCCGCAGCCGCTGTTCCAGCTCGCTGCTGGTCCGGCCGAGGTGCCGTGGCGCCATGATGGCGAGAATCAGGGAGAGCGCCAGGAAGAGCCCGCCGCACCACCAGGTCATCTTGGTCATCAGGTTGGCCGCCTGGCGGCCGCCCACCACCATGTCGGTCGTGCCGCCACCCAGAGACGCCAGGCCACCGCCCTGCCCGGCCTGGAGCAGGACGACCAGGGCCAGGAGCAGGCAGTCGAGGATCAGTATGGTCATCAGGACGTAATACATGGATTCCCTCTCGAGTCGGGCAAGAAGCTAATCGCCCGCGCCAATTCCAACAATCTCGGCCCAGCCCTCCGGATCGAGGCTGGCCCCGCCCACCAGCACCCCGTCGAGTTCCGGTTCGGCCAGCAGGGCTAGCACGTTACCCCGATTGACGCTGCCGCCGTAGAGGACCGGCACTGGCTTGACCGCTCCCATGTGGCTCAAGGTAAGGCGGATCATCCGGTGCACCACTGCGGCATCGGCCGGAGTGGCGTTCTTGCCGGTGCCAATGGCCCAGACCGGTTCGTAGGCGATGATCAGGCCGCCCAGCTCCTGGCCACTGACCCCCTCGAGGCCGGCGGCCAACTGCCGGCGGACCACCGCTTCGGTCAATCCTGCATCCCGATCCTCGAGCTTCTCACCCACGCAGAGCATCGGTACCAGTCCTGCGGCGAGCAATGCCCGGACCTTGCGGCCGGTTTCCTGATCGGTCTCGCCAAAGACATGGCGCCGCTCCGAGTGGCCCACCAGGGCGCCCGCCGCCCCGGCCCCACGGGCCAGGGGAATCGATGTCGCACCGGTGAAGGCCCCTTTCGGCTCCCAGTAAATGTCCTGGCAGCCGACCTTGATGTCTGGCCTGGCCGAGAACAACTCGGAAGTGGCCTCGAGGGAAACGGCAGACGGGAAGAACCAGAGCTGGCGGCTGGTCCGTGGCTCGGTCAGCGCCAGAAAATGATTGGCGAACTCCCGCGCTGCTTCAGGCGGGAGGTGCATTTTCCAGTTGGCGGCGAATACGAGGGAACGCATCAGAGGTTCACGGTTCACGGTTCACGGTCTGCGCTCCAGTTGGTCCACGCCCCGAAGGAGGTTGCAAGCTCTTGATCAAACCGGCCAGGAGGCCGGCCAGACGCCAACTGAGTTTCAGCAGATCATCGCGCTGAGCCAAGGTGATGAATTCCCGGTCCCCCGCGAGGTATAACAGCGATCTGGTTTCCGAAGCGGACGCCTTGGCGATTACCAGAAAGCGGGCAAAATCTCTGCTTGACCTCCGGTCGAACCCCTCCGCAATATTCGCCATAACCGAAACGGCTGAGCGCTCGATCTGGTTACGGATCGGGAATGACCGACTGAAGGCTCCAGCCTCAGTTGCGTCATAGATACGGTTGGCAAGCTGACGCGCGAGCTGCCAAGCCACGATCTCCTCAAACCGCGTGATGGTCGCCATCCGGCCATAATAGACTTGGCAATGCGGTCGACCATTACCAAAATCGTGCAGCCATGGACCAAACAATCCGTCGACTTAGCTGTCGCCAGGACCAAGCGCCTTGATGCCTACAATCGCGATTCGGACGTCTCGACATAAGGCGTGAACCGTGAACCGTACACCGTGAACCGTGAACCGTGAACGGTTGTTATGCGTCGTCCAGCGCCGAAACCCCGGGCAGCACCTTCCCCTCAAGAAATTCCAGCGACGCCCCGCCCCCGGTCGACACATGAGTCATCTTGTTCTCGAGGCCGGCCTGGGTCACCGCGGCGGCGGAATCGCCGCCCCCGACGATCGTGATGGTACCGTTGCCGGTGGCGCGGGCCATGGCCTCCGCAATGGCGAGAGTGCCGCGATCGAACGGCGGAGTCTCGAACACGCCCATCGGGCCGTTCCACACCACGGTGCCGGCTGATTCGATCCGGGCCGCGAAGTCCTGGCTGGTCGCGGCATCGACGTCGTACATGGCCCATCCGGCCGGGATCTTGTCACGGGGCACTTCCCTGGTCGGGACGCCTTCCTTCAACTCCTGCGCGATCACCGCACCGGATGGTAGCACCAGCTTCTGCCCCGACTTTTTGATCAGGCTGGCGGCCATCTCCACCCGGTCCTCCTCGACCAGCGACGTGCCGGTCTCGAGTCCCAGTGCCCGGAAGAAGGTGCAGGCCATTGCCCCACCGATCAGGACCTGATCCACCTTGGGCAGCAGCGCTTCGATCAGGTCGATCTTGCCCGAGACCTTGGCTCCGCCGAGTATCGCGACGAACGGCCGCTTGGGATGGTCGAGCGCACTGCCCAGATACTTGAGCTCGCGCTCCATGAGAAAGCCGGAGACTGCCGGCTTGAGCAACCGGGCCACTCCCTCGGTGCTGGCGTGGGCCCGGTGGGCCGAGCCGAAGGCGTCGTTGACGTAGAGATCGCCGAGCGAGGCAAACACCTTGGCAAGCTCCGGATCGTTCTGCTCTTCTCCGGGCCAGAACCGGGTGTTCTCGACCACCGCGACGCCACCACGCGGCAGCCGCTTGCTCACGGTAATCGCATCTGCCGCCGCGGGATCCGGAATCAGGGTCACAGGCGCGCCCAGGATCTTTTCCAGTTCGAGCACGCAGGGCTTGAGCGAATATTTGGAATCGGGACCATCCTTGGGCCGCCCCAGGTGCGACAGCAGGATGACCCGCGCGCCGTGGTCCCGCAGGTACTTGATGGTGGGAATCGAGGCCCGGATCCGGGTATTGTCGGTGACCGCTCCGTCCTTGATAGGGCAGTTGAAATCGACCCGGACCAGCGCCCGGCGGCCGTCCAGCGCGCCGGGTTGCAGCGAGGCGAGTGTGCGCTTCATACCGCTACCAGCCGCGCGACGCGATGTACCGGAGCAGGTCGACGCAGCGCGCCGAATAGCCCATCTCGTTGTCGTACCAGCTGGAGACATGCACCAGGGTGCCGTCGATCACGTTGGTGAGCGCCAGGTCCACGGTACTGGAAAAGAGGTTGCCGATGTAATCGACCGAGACCAGCGGTTCGTGACTCACCGCCAGCACGCCCTTGAGCTTGCCCTCGGCCGCGGCCTTGAAAGCGTTGTTGACCTCCTCGATGGTGGTCGGCTTCCCGACCGTGCAGGTCAGGTCGACCACCGAAACATCCGCCGTCGGCACCCGGAGCGAGACCCCGTCGATCTTGCCCTTGACCTCGGGCAGCACCAGGCCGGTGGCCTTGGCCGCCCCGGTGGTGGTCGGAATGATGCTCAAGGCCGCGGCCCGGGCCCGGCGCAGGTCCTTGTGCGGCAGGTCCAGGATATTCTGGTCGTTGGTGTAGCTGTGCACCGTGGTCATGAAGCCGTTGACGAAGCCGAAATTGTCCAGCACCACCTTGACCACCGGCACCAGGCAGTTGGTCGTGCAGCTGGCGTTGCTGATCACATGATGGGTCTTGGGATCGTACTTCTCGTGATTGACCCCGACCACTACGGTGATGTCTTCCTGCTTGGCCGGCGCGGAGATCACGACCTTGCGGGCACCGGCCGTCAGGTGCTTGGCTGCCTTTTCCCGGTCGGTGAACAGCCCGGTCGACTCGAGCACGATATCGACGCCGAGATCCTTCCATGGCAGCGCCGCGGGATCCTTCTGCGAGAACACCTTGATGCTCCGGCCATTGACCTTGAGCCCGTCGGCCTCCGCCGCCACGGTCCCGGCAAACTTGCCATGCACCGAGTCGTACTTGAGCAGGTGGGCCAGGGTGGTGGTGTCGGTCAGGTCGTTCACCGCCACGATTTCGATCTCGTTGGTCCCGACCGCTTCCGCCACCCGGAGCACGTTGCGACCGATCCGGCCGAAGCCATTGATGGCGATCTTGACGGACATGATGAATTCCTTGGTGAAGTCTGAGGTCGAGGGTCGAGGGACGAGGGCCTGGAGTCGAGAACCTCGACCCTCAGCCCTTGACCCTCGACCCGGCTTCGTGTCCCGACTCATGCGTCGAGAGTGGTTCCAGCGCCCGCGCGAAAGTTACCCCGGCCACGGCCATCGCTCCAGCAGCATCGAGCGCGGTGGCGGCAGCGGTCAGGGTGGCACCCGTCGTGAAGACATCGTCCACCACCAGCACCCGAAGACCCGCCGCGGCCTCTTGAGCCCGGAATGCGCCAGCCACATTGGCGGCCCGGGCCTGCGGCGTGAGGGCGGTCTGGGTCGGGCTCTCGCGGTCGCGCCGCAACAGGTCGTCGCGCCAGGGCCATCCCAGCCGCCGGGACAGCGCATCGGCCAGTCGAGCGGCCTGGTTGTAGCCGCGCCGCCGCTGCTTGGCGGCCGTCAGTGGGACGGGCGCCAGCACCCACGCTCCACTCCCCGAGATCTCAGGTGCCATGACCTCGGCCATGGACTCGGTCACCCGCCACCATCCGTCGTACTTGAGCCCGTGCACTGCGCGACGCACCGAGTCATCCAGCCAGACCCCGCTGCGGACCCAGCTCAGGCATTCGGGCCACTCACGACAGAGTCGGCACGGGAGGTCGAACCGGCGTGGCTGGGAGCAGCGGACGCAGCGCGGTTCCGGCAGCCGCCGCCAGCGGCAGCGGCACAGGCCGCAGACCAGCGGATCGGCGGCGCCAGTCACCGCATCGCAGACCAGGCAACTCCCTGGCAGCAGCCATCGTTCCAGCGCGGCGAAACCGGTCAGCAGGCTAGTGGAGGGCACTCTCGACCGCCGCGCGCATGATTTCGACCGGTGCGTCTTCGGCCGGGAACCAGTGACGAAACGCCGCCGCGCCCTGTTCGACCAGCATCGAGCGCCCATCAGCGGCCCGCAGCCCGAGGTCCCGCATTGACCGCACCCACAGCGTGCCACCGGGTGCGTACACCAGGTCCAGCGCCACCTCGGCCTCGGGCGCGTCATCCGCCGACAGCGGCAGATGATCGCCGGCCTTGAGGCCGAGTGGGGTGGCGTTGATCATCACCCGGCATTCGCGGCTGTCGGCCACGGCCAGACCCAGATTCTGGACCCACTGCTCGAATTCCATTCGCCGGCCGGACGCCCGTGACCGAATTGCGAGCCCCACGCCACGTTCAGCGGCCGCGATGGCAACGGCCCTGGCTCCGCCACCGGTGCCGGCCACCAGCCACGGGCCCGGCGGCGGCTCCAGTTGATCCAGCGCCCCGACGATGCCCGCCACATCGGTGTTGTCCCCCACGATCTCGGACCCTTCGCTCCAGAATGTGTTGGCGGCGCCGACCCGTGTAACCAGTGCGCTGGGACGGGTGAGCGCCTGGGCCGCCTCGGGCTTGTGAGGCACGGTCACGTTCCCGCCACCACCACTCGACGTCAGGGCGCTGATTGCCGCGGCCACCCGTCCGGGCTGGCAGTTGATGGGGACATACACGGCATCGAGTCCGAGGGCCTGGAAGGCGGCATTGTGCATGGCGGGGGAGAGACTATGCGCCACCGGCTGTCCCAGAATTGCGAACACCCGGGTCCGGCCGGAGATCATTTGGCGCCTTCGGCGGCGAGGCGAGTCACCAGCGTGGCCATGAGGTTCTGCAACTCGACAAAGGTTTCCCGGTAGCCGTCGATCGGACCGCCGAACGGATCGGGCACTTCAGCCGTTGCACCAGTGCGGCCGGCGAACTCGCCGAGCAGGTGGGTCTTGCCGGCGCCACCCAGCTCTTCAACCCGGGCGCGGTGATGGCGCGCCATGGTAAAGATCAGGTCGGCGCCAGCGACCACGTCCCGGCTCAGCAGCCTGGCCCGGTGGGCCGACAGATCGAGTCCGACCTCCAGTGCCACGAGGTACGCCCCTTCCGAGACCGGCGCTCCTTCCCAGGCCCCGGTGCCAGCCGAGGCCACCGTGATATCGGGAATGCCGCGGCGCTCGAGCTCATGGCGCAGGATCGACTCGGCCATCGGACTGCGGCAGGTGTTTCCGGTGCAGACAAACAGAACGTTCATCGGGCCAGCGCTTTCTTCACATCGGACCAGGCAATGGCACCCTCACGAATCAGGACCGGCACCCGGCCGCACAGGTCGAGCACTGTCGAGGGCGGCGAGGCCTGCAGCCGCCCGCCATCGAGTACCAGCAACTCGCTGGCACTGCCGAACTCGGCCTCGATAGCGGCAGGGTCGGAGAGAGGCACCCCGCCCGACCGATTGGCGGAGGTGGAAATCAAAGGGGCATCGAGCGCGGACACCAGCGCCATGGCGCCACGGTGCGAACTCTGACGCACCGCCACGCCGCCATTGGGCCCCACGATACCCTGCGGCAGCACCGCATCTCCCATCGGGAGGACCAGGGTCAGCGGGCCGGGCCAGAAGGCGCCTACCAGGCGCGCCGCCTCCACCCGTACCTCCAGCCCCAGCCGAGCGGCCATCGAGAGCCCGCTGATCAGGATCAGCAGCGGCTTGTCGGGATCGCGCCGCTTGAGCCGGTCGATGGCCTCGATGCCGGCTTCACTGGGCCGGGCGCCGAGGCCGTACAGCGTCTCCGTCGGATAGGCGATGAGCCGATCAGCCTCGAGGTGGGCAACCACCCGGGGCAAGGCCGCCGCGATTTCCTGGTTCGACGAAAACGGGATCATGCCCCAGCCCCTCCTGCCAGCCATTCAGCCACTCGAAGATCATGTGCGGTCGTGATCTTGATGTTCTGCTCCGACCCCGGCACCACCGTTACCTTGGCGCCGATGGCCTCGACCAGTGCCGCATCGTCCGTAGCCGTCCGGCCGGCAGTCCTGGCTGCCGCGTAGGCCTGCTCGAGCACCGTTCGCGGGAACCCTTGCGGCGTCTGGGCCCGGTACAGCCCCTCACGCGGAATCGTGGCACTGATCCCGCCACCCTGCCCCGGGGTGCTGGCCTGCTTGAGCGTGTCGCTGAGCGGCAGCGCCGGCACGGCGCCCTGCCCCTCGCGGGCCCGCGCAATCACCGCATCGATGATGGCCCGGTCCACGAATGGACGGGCGGCGTCGTGAACCAGGACGATGGTGCAATCGCTCGGCAGCGTGCCGACACCCGCCATGGCGGAGTCGGTCCGTTCAGCGCCGCCCGCGACCAGCCGGAGTGCCGGGCCTGTCAATTGGCTCAACCATTCGGGCGGCGCATCCACCAGCTCCGGCGGCAGCACCACAACCGTGGTGGACACATCAGGATGAGCCGTGAATGGCCGCAGCGATCGCAGCAGCATCGGAATCCCGGCAACCGAGCGGAACTGCTTTGGCGTGTCGCCGCCGAGCCTGGAGCCCTGCCCCGCTCCGACGATCACGACGCCGACCTCACGCGGCAAGGATGCCCACCAGCTGCTCGATGTGTTCAAGCCCCACCAGCTTGATCCCCGGCAAGCGGCCCGCCGTCCGGCTCGACGCGATGATCCGCTTGAAGCCCAGTCTCGGCGCTTCGGCCAGCCGCCGTTCGATCCCGCCGACCGGCCGGATCTCGCCGGCCAGCCCGATTTCACCGACGAAGAGCATGTCGGGCGGCGCCGGGCGATTGTGAACGCTGGATAGCAGAGCCGCCGCCACCGCCAGGTCGGCCGATGGTTCGGTCAGGCGGACGCCGGCGGTGGCCTGGACGAAGACATCGAGATCGGCAAAGGCGGTGCCGCCCCGCCGCTCGAGCACCGCCAGCAGCACCGCCAGCCGCTTGGGATCGAGGCCGGTGGCCACCCGCTGCGGTGTGCCGTAGCCGGCCCGCGCCGCCAGGGCCTGGACCTCGACCAGCACCGGACGGGTGCCCTCGAGCAGCGCCGTGACCGCACTGCCGCTCGACCCGGCCGCCCGGGCGTCGAGGAACAGCGCCGACGGATTGGGCACCGGCACCAGCCCGTGGCCGGTCATCGAGAAGACGCCGATCTCATCCACTGAACCGAACCGGTTCTTGGTGGCCCGGAGCAGCCGGTAGTCGAGCGACGACTCACCCTCGAAGTACAGTACCGTGTCGACGATATGCTCAAGCGTCTTGGGCCCGGCAATGCCGCCGCCCTTGGTCACATGTCCGACCACGATCACGGCGACGCCGGTCTCCTTGGCGTAGCGCATCAATCGCGAGGCGCATTCACGGACCTGCCCCACATTGCCCGGGGCGCCTTCGAGCAGGTCGGAATAGACGGTCTGGATCGAGTCGAGCACCAGGATCTCGGTGCCCAGCGCCGAGGTGGCCTCGAGAATGGCCTCCAGCCGGGTTTCGCCGGCGACGTGCACCGGACCGGCGTCCTCTTCGAGCCGCCCCGCCCGAAGCCGCAACTGCTCCGGTGATTCCTCGCCGCTGGCGTAGAGCACCTTCCGGCCCGACGCTTCGAGTCTGGCGGCCGCCTGGAGCAGCAGCGTCGACTTGCCGATCCCGGGCTCACCACCGACCAGGATCATCGATCCCGGCACGATCCCGCCGCCCAGCACGAAGTCGAGCTCGTTCAGGCCGGTGGACCAGCGGATCAGCTTGCTCTCGGCGATCTCGCTGATCCGGAACGTCGGCGCCGCCGGCGTGCCCCGGCCGCGGCCCCCGCGGCCACCCCGATCGGCCCGGCCGCCCGACGACACCACCGGCTCCTCGGCCACGCTGTTCCACTCGCCACAGCCATCACAGCGCCCCACCCACTTGGGGTGCTCGTGGCCGCATTCGGTGCAGCGATAGACCGACCTCGGCTTACTCGCCATAACCCTCGGGTGGCTGTCGATTCGACTTGCTGCTGAACCGGGTAAACCGGGAATGCCAGGTTAATTCCACCCGCCCCGTCGGTCCATTGCGGTTCTTTTCCACGATCAGCTCGGCCTGCCCCTTGAGACTCTCGTCATCCTTGTCGTAGTACTCGGGCCGGTGGATGAACATCACGATGTCGGCGTCCTGTTCGATGGCGCCGGAATCCCGCAGGTCGGACAGCTGCGGCTTGCGGTCGCCGCCGCGCTGCTCGCTGGCCCGGCTCAACTGGGACAGCGCCACCACCGGGACCTCGAGCTCGCGGGCCAACCCCTTGAGGGCCCGGGAAATATCCGAGATTTCCTGGACCCGTCCCTGGGCCGCAACCTCGGGACTCCGCATCAGCTGCAGGTAATCCACCAGGATCATCCCGATCTGATGCTCCCGCATCTGGCGCCGGGCCATCGAGCGCGCCTGCAGCGCCGTCAGGGCCGGCTGGTCGAAGAAGAACAGCGGGGCGCCGGACAGGACGCCGGCCGCCCGGGCCAGGCTGGCAAAATCGACATCGGTCAGCATGCCGCGGCGGATCTTCATGGCGTCGACTCCGGCTTCGGACGCCAGGAACCGCTGGACCAGGCTGTCATTCGACATTTCCAGCGAGAAGATCAGCACACCCGTCTTGGGCTCGGCCAGCGCGGCATTGGCCGCGATGTTCAGGCAGAGCGCCGTCTTGCCCATCGAGGGCCGGGCGGCCACGATGATGAGCTCCGACGGCTGAAACCCCGACGTCAGCTCATCCAAATCTGCAAAGCCGCTGGGAACTCCGGTAATCTTTTTCCCAGCCTTGTTAAGCAATTCAATGCGTTCCATCGTCGGCCAGAGCAGCTCCTTGATCCGGACGACATTCTCGCCCTGCCGGTCCTGCGCCACCCGGAAGATCCGCGACTCGGCGACATCGATCAGGTCGTTGGCCGGCTTCTTCCCTTCGTAGGTTTCCTGGATGATGGAGGTGGCGGCCTCAATCAGGTTCCGCATCACCGCCTTTTCGCGCACGATCTGGACGTGGAACTCGAGATTGGCGGCGGTGGGAACCGCATCCACCAGGTCGGACAGAAAGGCGGTGCCGCCGATCTCGGCCAGTTCGCCGCTGCGCTCGAGTTCGTTGCGGAGGGTGACGGGATCGATGACCATCCGCTGCTCCATCAGCCGGCGCAGCGCCCGGAATACCCGGCGGTGCGATTCGCGATAGAAGACGGTGTCGTCGATCAGCTCGATGGCGCGGAGGGCGGCATCCTGATCGAGCAGCATGGCGCCGAGCACCGACTGCTCGGCCTCGTTGTTCCAGGGCACCGAGCGTCCTGCGGGAGCCTCAGAGGTCGAGGAGCTGGCGGGCGATACGGACGTCATCCCAGGTGGGCTTCTTCCAGTTGGGGTTGCGGAGCAGCGCCGCCGGATGGTAGGTGACCACGAGCGGAATGCCGTGGTACCGATGGACCTTGTTGCGCAGATCGCCCAGCGTCTTCTTGACGCCCAGCAGCGATTCGGCCGCCGTGCCACCCAGGGCGACGAGCACCTTGGGACGGACCAGCGCGATCTGGCGGTGAAGATATGGAATGCAGGCGGCCGACTCGCCGGGCAGGGGCTTGCGGTTCTGGGGCGGCCGGCACTTGACGATGTTGGCTATGAATACCGCCTGCCGCTCGATCCCGATAGAGCCCAGGATCTTGTTCAGCAGATCACCGGCCTGCCCCACGAACGGACGGCCGGTCTGGTCCTCGGTGGCGCCTGGCCCCTCGCCGACGAACATCAGGCGGGCCTCGGGATTCCCCTCGCCAGGCACTGTCAGGTTGCGCGTCCTGCTCAACTCGCATTTGACGCAGCCCGCGATCAGCTCGGCAACGGCTTCGAGCGTCGTGAGTGACCGCAGCGCATCCGATGCCGCTGACGCCGGCGGCGCCTCGATCGTGAGGCCTGGGCCGGGAATCGGCGGGGGATTCTTGCGCCACGTTGCGTCGTCGATCGTCGGCGGCTCGACGGACCGTTGGACCGATGGAACGGCGGTAGGATCGCCGGCGTGCCCCCGCGGCATGCCTGGATCGCGCGCGCCTTCACGTGCGCCCGGTGCCTCCACCAGCGTGCCTTCCGACGGTCCGACGGTCCGCTGGCCCAACCGGAGAAACTCCCCGCGTTTCATCGACAGCACCACCTCGTCCGTCCCCAGCTCCCGCTGCTGGGACAGGTACCGGGCGAGATTAGCGTCCAAGGCGTGCCTCCACCGCGTCCAGAATGGCGGCCGCCACTGCACGCTTGGATTGGAGTGGTACCTCGATCCGGCCACCTTGGCGATCGAGAATGGTCACGCGATTGGTGTCGACATCGAATGCCGCGCCGGGCTCGAGCGCATCGTTGATCACGATCAGGTCGAGCTGCTTCCGCTCCAGCTTGGCCTTGCCCCTGGATTCGGCATCGCCGGTCTCGAGTGCAAAGCCCACGATCACCGCTCCCTTCTTCCGCTGTGCCAGGGTCCCGAGCAGGATGTCGTCGGTTGCTTCGAGTTCGAGTGATTGGGCTCCATCGGCCCGCGGGCGCTTGGACTTGGCAGCGGTGACCGGCCGGAAATCCGCTGGGGCAGCTGCCATGACCAGCACATCCGCCGCGCCCAATTCCTTGCCGATCGCCGCCTTCATCTCGGCCGTCGACTCCACTCGAATCAGCTTCACGCCCACCGGCGCCGGTTCGGACGAGGGCCCGCTGACCAGCACCACTTCGGCACCCCGCTGCCAAGCTGCTTCGGCCAGCCGGAAGCCCATCTTGCCGCTGCTGCGATTACTGATCACCCTGACCGGATCGAGCTTTTCCCGGGTCGGACCGGCACTGACGACCACTCGCCGGCCCGCCAGTGCGCTGCCCCCGGACAGTAGCCGCGCCGCATGCGCCAGGATCGTCTCCGGCTCGCTCATCCGGCCAGGCCGCTCTGACGGACCCTCCGCCAGCGCTCCAATCTCGGGACCAACCAAGGAAAATTTCCGGGCGGCGAGTCGGGCCAGGTTGTCCTGGACGGCGGGGTTGGCGTACATCTCGTCATTCATTGCCGGGGCGAGCAGCACCGGGGCGGTGGCCGCCAGCAACAGCGTGGTGAGGAGATCGTCGCCCAAGCCGGCCGCGACCCGGGCCAGAAGATGCGCGGTGGCCGGAGCCACGATGATGAGGTCGGCGTCCTGGCCCAGGCGGATGTGCGACAGGGCCGCGCCCGGTTGCCAGAGCGAGGTCAGGACGGGGCGGGCGGTCAGGGCTTCAAACGTCAAAGGCCGCACGAACTCCGCGGCCCCTTCCGTCAGAATCACATCCACCCGCGCGCCCTGTTCGGCGAGCCGCCGGGCGAGAGTGCAGCTCTTGTAGCTGGCAATCCCGCCCGACACGCCGAGAACGACGTGGCGGCCGGCCCACATGGATCAGGTCTCCGAGCGGCGCCGGCGAATCATCTTGTAGGTCAGGTCGCCCTCGACCAGCTTCTCGAGTGACATGGTGGTGAACTTCACCTTGCGCTCGCCCAGCCGCTCCTTGGGGAGCTCGTTGAGGTGCCGGGCGAACTTGGCCGCCACCAGCACGCCGAGGTACTTGTTGCCCGCCTGCTTGGCGGCTTCCACCGGGGTATAGATCCGCATCGTTCCGTCCTTGTTGAATCAATCCTGTCCGAGCTTCGCAGCAGCGGCGAGGACCTCTCGCCTCAACTGCTCCGCCAGTACCATCAATCCATCCTGCCGCCGCACCCTGAGCGTCTCGGCGTCGATGATGGCGCTGACTGCGCCCACCGCCTGTTCGAGGTGCTCGTTGATCACCACGTAATCGTACTCCGTCACCGCGCCAAACTCGACGGCCGCATGCTCCAGCCGGCGCCGGAGGGCCTCGGTCGATTCGGTCTTCCGTCCGGTCAGCCGGGCAGTCAGCTCACGGCCCGACGGCGGGAGAACGAATACCTGCACGGCATCGGGAAAACGCCGGCGAATCTGCCGGGCCCCTTCGAGTTCGACATCGAGCACCGCGTGCTTGCCCCCGGCCAGCACCCGATCGATCTCGCTCCGCAGCGTGCCGTAGCGATGCTCGCTGTAGGTCGCCGATTCGAGGAAGAGATCGGCCGCTTCCCGCCGGGCAAACTCCTCTGCCGACAGGAAATGGTAGTCGGCGCCATCGGTCTCGTTTGGGCGCCTGGCCCGAGTCGTGGCCGAGATCGAATAGCCAAGGTCAGCTCTCGTGGCCAGCAACCGCTTGGCGATCGAGGTCTTTCCCCCGCCGGATGGCGACGAGAGGACCAGCAGGAAAGGCTTCACTCGAGATTCTCGAGCTGCTCACGGAACTTCTCGAGCTCGCCCTTCATGGCAATGACCTGCTGGGTGATGGCCGCTTCGTTGGCCTTCGACCCCATGGTATTGACCTCTCGGCCCAGCTCCTGGGCCAGGAATCCGAGCTGCTTGCCGACCGGCTGGTCGCCAGCCAGCGCCGTGCGTACCGCCTGGGCGTGGGCCCGAAACCGTACCAGCTCCTCGGTGATGTCGAGCTTGTCGGCCAGGAACGCAAGCTCCTGTGACAACCTCGACTCGTCAACCGCCCGCCCGTCCAGCAGCTGGGCCACGGCGGTTCGGAGCCGGTCTCGCTCCCGGATGACCCGGCCAGGTGCCAGCGCCGCAATCTCGGTGGCCGATGCCTCAAGCAGCCCCAGCCGCATCTTGAGCTCGTCGGCCAGCAGGCCTCCTTCGCGGAGCCGCATGACCCGGCACTCCCTGGCCGCCTCAGCCAGGGTCAGTTCCACCTCCGACCACGGCACCGGTGCCATCTCTTCGGCCACCGAATTAGCCATGACCTCGGGCTGGCGGATAACCATGGCCAGATCAATTTCGCCGGGCAGATCCAGCTTGTCCTTTAACAGCTCAAGCGCGGCAATGGCCGCCCGGGCCTTGTCCAGATTGACCGCCACCTGGGCTTCTCGAGCTGCGTACTCGGTCCAGCGAACCGTGACCGAGACGTGCCCCCGGTCAAATTCCTTCCGCAACCGCTCCCGCACCTCCGGTTCCAGCGCCGAGAGGTCCGCCGGGAGCTTGATGGCAGGATTGTAGTGGCGGTGATTGACCGTCCGGATCTCGATCCGGATCCGGCCAGCCCCGGCCGGACCTTCAGCCGCCCCGAACCCCGTCATGCTGTATGGCAAGCCTGGCAGAACCCCGGTTCGGGAAGGGCGGGAATGATAACCCCGCCCCGGGGCTTGGTCTATGGCGGAAGGTCGAGGGTCGAGGGTCGAGGGTCGAGGGTCGAGGCGAAGGTAGCTCGCGGAACTCGCCGTCGCGAACCCGGAACTCGGAACCGCTAGAGGTATTCCCCGGATCCAAACAGCGGCGTCCGCGGGCTCGCCACTATCGCCGGAGGCTGGACGATCTTGAGTCCGCTGGTCTTGAGCCCCGTGATGGTGTGGGACAGGTCGACCCGCCGAGTCCAGGAGGACTTTGGCTTGGAGCCATCCACGACCAGGTGCTGGATGATCTTGGCACGGGGGCCGGACCCCTGATCTTCCAGGCCGCAGTTGAAGATCAACAACCGCTCCTTGGCGGTGGCATCCTTGGGGATGTTGATCGAGGGAATGTCGTCGATGGTAATGGTCAGCACGCCGCCATGCTTCTTGAGATAGCTGCGGACCGCATCGGCCTTCTGGGCATTCTCCAGCAGTCCCTTGCCCAGCTTGTCCACCCCGATGGTACGCCCCTTGGCGTCGGTGAGGATCGAACTGCCCTTCATGAAGGAATCCGGCGTTCCGTTGGCGTGATCGTAGGCGGCGATGTATCGGCGCGGCCAGACCAACAGCGTGGCCGAGAGAGGATTGTGCCGGTACATGTTGGTCGAGAAGACCCAGCTCTCCTTTTTGTGGAGCTCATTCATCATGATCACCTCATTCCAGTCGAGGACCGGCGGCTCCTTGAACTTGCCGGCCCCGAGAGCCGAGCTGGTGTATTTGAGCCTGAAGCTGACGATGACATGGTTTCCGAACAGTTCCGTGGTGTCGTGAGGCTTGGTCTCGGCGGAGATGGTTTCAAGAGTCCAGTGTGCCATCGGTGCCTCTTTCCTGCTGTATGGGGGTGGTGGTTCGACCGCCGGAACGTAGGGATCTAGCGGCGGGGCCACAACTGGCCCGCAGCCAACAGGCCGGCCCCCGGCAAGGGGCACGGACCGCCCGCCTTGGTGCTGGCTGAAACTGACGGTTGTAATTTCAGGTAATCTTTGCTATATTCGGCGCTCGGAATCCAGCACACAGTCGTGATGGCACTCCGAGGAGACACTGGGGCCAGGCCTACGTGCCCGGCCCTTTTTGCAGGTCTCTGGTTCGAGCTCAGCAGGATCCCCCTCTGCGCCCAGACCGAATGCATCGTGAGGCAAGACTCACGAACAACAGCGTAGTCGGCTCGTACGGCATGTCCGCACCCCGATTACATCATCGATGAGGTAGGACAATGCGTACGACCGGCACCGTGAAGTGGTTCAACGACGCCAAGGGCTTTGGTTTCATCACCCCCGAAGGCGGCCAGAAGGACTGCTTCGTCCATCATTCCGCGATTCAGGCCCAGGGCTTCAAGAGCCTGGCCGAAGGCGAGAAGGTGGAGTTCGACATCGTGCAGGGCGCCAAGGGCCCGGCCGCGGAGAACGTGGTCAAGCTCAAGTAACCGAGCCCCGCACACTCGAGGCTGAGTCATCAGCCTGGATGTCGGACGACGGCCGGTTCACCCCAGGGTGGACCGGCCGTTGGTGCGTCTACGGGCTTCGGGTTCACCGTCGGGCGGGTTCAAGGGTTCCGGGTGCCGGGTTGGCCGGCCTGCAGGTACACGGGTCACGGTTCACTGAATTCAATCGGGGAGCCAGCTTTCCTGTTCGCTTTTCGCCTTTCGCTGTTCCCGTCCTACTCGCACTTCACCCGCGCATACGGAAATTCAATCCGCTTCACCGCCCCGCCCGCGTTGCCCTCGATCCAGCCCAGCAACGAGTCCGCGCCACGACGGTTGTACCCCACCCGCTGAGGGAAGTCGTGGGCCAGGGCCTCGACCACGAACGACGAGTCGGTCAGGGTCTTGAGCGGAAAGGTCTCGGTCGGCTGGCCGGAGGGGTGGGCCTCGTACGACAGCGATCCGCCGGCAAGATGCAGGACCACGAATTCGTACTCCAGCAGACTGTCGCCCCTGGTGGTCCTTCCCACTTCGAGCATGACGCTCCCTTTGGCGGGCATCCATCGCTCCTCGATGAGGCGGTCTCCCTGCCGGTTTTCCCAGCAGCCGGTCAGCCAGTCCACCGGCCCTTTGCCGCCTTCCGGTGCCGAAGGGCGGAGCTGGAACAGCAGCGGGACGAGAAGCAGCGTGAGGGAGAGGCGCATGTGGGTTGGAAGTCAGGAGTTAGGAGTTAGGAGTTGGGAGTCTGGAGACTGGTTGAAACTCTCACTTGCATATTTCGACGAATGACTGACCGGGTCATGCACACGACGTCTCTCGTCTCTCGTCTCTCGTCTCTCGTCTCTCGTCTCTCGTCTCTCGTCT
>JBDTTF010000281.1:0-2700 GCA_039930765.1 Gemmatimonadota bacterium
GCGGGCGCGGCCACGACGAGATATCATGCCCATGTGCAACCGCTGGAACGCACTGCTGCTGGCCCTCGCGCTGGTTACCGCCGGGCCCGCCTCGGCCCAGCGGCCGGTGCCGTCCGGCCAGGTCCGCGAGGGAACGCTGAGCTTCGACGGCAAGGCGACCGCCGGCGATTTCGTCGGCTCGACCAAGTCCGTCACCGGCGAGCTGACCGGTGGCGACAACCTAGCCGGGGTTCGGGGATGGATCGAGGCGCAGACCGCTTCGCTGGGGAGCGGCAACGCTCATCGCGACCGGGACATGAAGGACAAGTCGCTCGAGGCTGCCAAGTACCCAACCATGCGGTTCGACCTCACCGGAGTCAGCGCGGCAAGCAGCACCGGGGACAGCCTGCCGGTGATGCTGACCGGCAGGCTCACCATCCACGGAGTCACGAGGCAGGTGGAGTTGCCGGCCTCGGTGGCGTTTCATGACGGGGAGATTCGGGTCCGCTCGGATTTTCCGGTGGACGTCACCGACTACAAGGTCGGTTCGCTCAGCCGGTTCCTCGGGATGTTCAAGATGAATCCGCACATCATGGTGCACGTCGACGTCAGCTTCGCGGCGCGCCCGGCCACTCCCTGAAAGGACACCAGGTCACCGGTCTCATGGAACAGCGCACGCTGGGCGGGCAGGGGCTCACGGTGTCGGCCCTCGGGCTGGGCTGCATGGGGATGTCGGAGTTCTACGGACCGCGGGATGAGGGCGAGTCGATCGCCACGATCCACCGGGCACTGGAGCTGGGACTCAACTTCTTCGACACCGCCGATGTCTACGGCCCGCTCACCAATGAAGAGCTGCTTGGCCGGGCCGTGCGCGACCGCCGGGACCAGGCCGTCCTCGCCACCAAGTTCGGGATCGTGCGGACTCCCGGCGATCCGCTGAAGCGCGGGATCAACGGCCGGCCCGAGTACGTGAAGCAAGCCTGCGATGCCTCGCTCAAGCGGCTGGGCGTCGAGCATATCGACCTGTACTACCAGCACCGGGTCGACGTGACTGTACCGATCGAGGAAACCGTCGGCGCCATGAAGGACCTGGTGCTCGCCGGCAAGGTGAAATATCTCGGTCTTTCCGAGGCGGCGCCGGCCACCATCCGGCGAGCCCACGCGGTCCATCCGATCAGCGCGCTGCAATCGGAATATTCGCTCTGGAGCCGGGATCCCGAGGATGCGGTGCTGCCCACGATTCGGGAACTCAACATCGGGCTGGTGCCGTACAGCCCGCTGGGCCGGGGATTCCTGACGGGAGAGCTCAGACGGTTCGAGGATTTTGCGCCCGATGACTATCGGCGCAACTCGCCACGGTTCCAGGGTGAGAATTTTGCCCGCAACCTGGGGCTGGTCGAGCGGATCAGGGCCATGGCGAGCGAAAAGGGATGCACCGCGGGCCAGTTGGCACTGGCCTGGTTGCTGGCGCAAGGCAGGGACGTGGTGCCGATTCCCGGCACCAAGCGGCGCGACCGGCTGGCGGAAAATCTCGGCGCACTGGCGGTGACGCTCGATGCCGCCGAGCTGGCGAAGCTCGACGAGCTGGCGCCGCGCGGGGTGGCCGCGGGTGAGCGGTACTCGCAGACGATGATGGGGTTTGTGAACAAATAGGAGACAGGAGACAGCAGACAGGAGACAGGAAAAACAATCATTCGTCGGCAGCTTCGGGCCGCCTGTCCGCCTGTCCGCCTGTCTGCTCGTTCCTCCAGACTTACATCCCCAGTTGACACACCCCGCGCGAGACTGGCGGGGTGTCGTGTTTCCGGTATCTTAGGCGCCGCACCGGCAGGTTCGGTCAGTCCATTTGAACATCCGCCAACCCACATGCACCCATCGGAGACCGCATCATGAAGAAGCTGCTCACCGAATTCATCGGGACCTTCTTTCTCGTATTCACCGTCTGCATGTGCGTGCTGGGTGGTGTGCCGCAGGCGCCGCTGGCCATCGGCTGCTCGCTGATGATCATGGTGTACATGGGCGGGCACATCTCGGGTGGCCACTTCAACCCGGCGGTGTCACTGGCGGTGACCCTGCGGGGCAAGCTGGGCTGGAACGAATTCGGCGGCTACGTCATCGCGCAGGTGGTCGGCGCCATCGTTGCGGCGCTGACCGCCTACCTCATCCTCGGCAAGAGCTTTGCCCTCGCTCCCGGCGATGGCATCAGCGCCACCGGCGCCCTGCTCACTGAACTGCTGTTCACCTTTGCCCTGGCGCTGGTGGTGCTCAACGTGGCCACCAGCAAGGCAACCAGCGGCAATTCGTACTACGGGCTGGCCATCGGCTTCACCGTCGTGGTGGGCGCCATCGCCGGCGGCGGTGTGTCGGGCGGCGCCTTCAACCCGGCGGTCGGACTCGGTCCCACCATCGTGCATGCGATGGTCGGCGGCGGCTCGTTCGGCAATCTCTGGCTCTATATCGTCGGCCCGCTGCTGGGCGGGGCGCTGGCTGCGGTGGTGTTCAAGATCCAGGACGCCGACTAAGGCGAAGAGGGGAGAGGGAAGAGGGGAGTTTCGAATTCCCTGAAAGAGCCGGAGGGCGCTACATCGGTCTGTCGCTCGATCGCTGCGGCGTCCTCGGGTCTTTTCAGTGCCAGAACGACTACATGTCGCTACATTCGCACTCCCCACTCCCCACTCCCCACTCCCCACTCCCCACTCCCCACTCCCCACTCCCCACTCC
>JBDTTF010000282.1:0-2665 GCA_039930765.1 Gemmatimonadota bacterium
TGTGAGCCGTACCCTCCGTGAACCTCGGCGTCTCCGCGGTCCCAGTTGCTGTTGCAGTTCACCACAGAATCAGGCCTGACCGGCGCCCCGCAGGATGGCTGCCGTACGAACCCTCTGTGCCTCTGTGTTTCCTGCTGCAGTTGTTGTTATAGCAGTTACCTATGTCAACCGAACTCAACCGGTGAATCGGTCACCAGGTGTGAGCCGTACCCTCCGTGAACCTCGGCGTCTCCGCGGTCCCAGTTGCTGTTGCTGCTGCAGTTGCCGTTGCTGGATCAGGAGTCCGTCCCCCAATGCCTCGGCCCCCCGATCCCCACCCCGAAATGCAGGTGCAGCGCCACATTCGGCACGGTGGCATGGCCATTGGCCACTGGCACCCGGGCATACGAGAACGACACCCGCGAGTCCGCCACCAGGAAAAACCGGTCGAGCACCCGGAACTGCTTGCTCAACCCCCCCTGCAGGGTGGCGCCACTCAACAGGTAACCCAAGTTCCCCAGTCCGCCGCTATGGGCGCGCAGCTGTCCCCGGATCACCGAGTACGGATTGGCCACGACGGGTCCTGCCGCCAGGCTCCAGATCAATCCGTGCCGGTAGAAGGCCCGCCCGAAGGCAAACTGGTTGAAGCCGAAAGTGATCCGGAACGTCTGGACCTCGGGCGGCGGGTTGGTGAGGTAAAGCTTGTGATGGGTATAGTCGAATATCCAGGCGCTATTGTGCTTGCCCCAGAGCGCCAGCCGCCCGGCGTAGTAGTACGTCTCGTAGAACGGCTTGGTCCGGAACTGGGCGGTGAAGTGCAGGTCGGGATAGCCGCTCTGGGAAATTGTGAGCGGGGTGGGCAGGCTGAACGAGGTGCCGCCGAACACCGACAGCGCCAGCTGGGCGTGGGCGGTCCGTGCGGACAGGGCAATCACCAGAGCGGTGGCCAGCATGCGGATCTGCCGGCCACGGTACAGACTGCGACGAATCATTGAGGATTATTCGAGAAGCAATGCGTCGAGCTCGATGGCGACATTGCCCTTGAAGAGACTCGACACGGGGCAGCCGTTCTTGGCGGCTTCGGTGGCCTTGATGAAGCCGGCCTGGTCGAGCCCGGGTACGTGGCCCCGGACCACCAGCTTGATCGTAGTGATCTTGGGCGCACCGTTGACGAACGCCATCGTCACCGCGGCGGTGGTCGTGATCGAGGTGGCCGGATGGCCGCCCTGCTCCAGCCCCGCGGCCAGCGCCATGCTGAGGCAGGCGGAATGGGCCGCCGCCAGCAGCTCCTCCGGATTGGTCCCCTTCAATCCCTCGAACCGGGTTGGGAAGCTGTAGGGGGCTTGAAACGCGCCGCTGGCCGCCTGGAAGGTGCCAGTGCCGTTCTTGAGCCCGCCGTTCCAGGTGGATGTCGCTGAACTGGTCGTCATAGTATCCTCCGCGAAGTGGGCCTCACGGCCCGATCTGGTGTTCACCGGTGGCGTGCGCCGAACTGGGCGCGTGCTCCGGAGTGCCGGTCAGGCGCCGAATCTGCCTCAGGAACCACTGGCGCATGTCATCCAGGATCTCGAAGACCGTCGGGATGACGAGCAGGGTCAGGAAAGTCGAGGTAATCGTCCCGCCGATCACCGCCCGGCCGAGCGGCGCCTGAAAATCGGCTCCGTCACCGATGCCGAGGGCCACCGGAATCATCCCGGCGATCAGGGCCACGGTGGTCATCAGGATCGGCCGCAACCGTGTGGCCCCCGCCTCGATCAGTGCCTCCCGCCTCGGCACCCCCTTCTCGATGGCCCACTGGGCAAAATCGATCAGCAGGATGGCGTTCTTGGCCACGATGCCCATCAACAGGATCACGCCGATCAGGCTCATGATGTTGAGTGTGTCGCCAGTAATGATCAGCGCCAGTACCACCCCGATCAAGGATAGCGGCAGCGAGATCAGGATCGCGGTGGGGGTAATGAAGCTGCCGAACTGGACCACCAGGATCAGGTACATCAGCAGCACCGCGACGCCCAGCGCGGTGAAGATGCGGGTGAAGACCTCTTTCTGGTCCCGGGTCTCGCCGCCCTGCGAGATCACGTAGCCGGCCGGGAACTGCAGCTTGGCAATCCGGGCATTGATGTCGCGCGATACCTCGGTGAGCGCCCGGCCCTGCACGTTGGCCTGTACGGTGATGACCTTCTTGCGGCTCAGATGGTCGATCTGGGCCGGTCCCAGTCCCTGTTTGATGCTGGCAACCTGTCCCAGCGGCAGGGTGACCGGAGTGCTGCCGGCCGCACCATTGAGCACGATGGGCAGCCGCTCGAGATCGGCTGGGCGTTCGCGGGCCTCGGGGGCCAGGCGTACTTCGACGTCGCGGGTCTCGCCGGAAGGGTCGACCCAATCGCCCGCATCGATGCCGGCAAAGGCGGGACGCAGTGCCTGGGCCACCTGGCCTACGGTAATGTCGAGCTGTCCCGCCAGCGGCCGGTTGAGTTCGACTTCGAGCTCCGGCTTCTGGCCACGGGTCGAGAGTCCCACATCGACCGCTCCCTTGACCTGCAGTGCCTCGTGCAACGCCTTGTCGGCCAGCTCGTTGAGCACCCGGGCGTCGGGGCCTGACAACTGGACCTGGATCTGCTTGATCGCCCCGCCGAACCCGCTGGTGAACACCGAGATCTTGGCCCCGCCAATCTGGGCCATCTCC
>JBDTTF010000283.1:0-4468 GCA_039930765.1 Gemmatimonadota bacterium
TTTTCGCTTTTCGCTTTTCGCTTTTCGCTTTTCGCTTTTCGCTGTTCGCTGTTCACTGTTCGCTGTTCGCGCCTTATGGTTTTCCAGGCAGGCTGAAGGCCACGACCGCGTCGCTCTTGCCCCAGCTCTTGCCGTCCCCGCCCCCGGCGATCACGACCATCTGTTGGCCATCGGCGGCGGCGTAGGTCATCGGTGTAGCCTTGCCGGCGGCGGGCAGTGGTCCCTGCCAGAGCAGCTTGCCGGTCTCGATATCGTACGCGTGGAGGTTGTGGTCCAGGGTCGCGCCGATGAAGACGAGGCCTCCGGCAGTCACGATCGGTCCACCCAGGGTGGGGCTGCCAAGTCCGCTGGGCCATTGGACGGTAGAATCGCGCTGGCGGACCAGGTCGCCGATATCTCCCACCGGCACCCGCCAGAGGGTCTTCCCGGTCTTGAGTGAGATCGCGATCAGCTCACCGAAGGGGGGCGGAGTGCAAGGCAGCCCATGCGGTGACAGGAAGGTCTCGCGCTTGAGGAAGTAGGGCGTGCCAGTCATGGCCGCGAGTTCGACTCCGATCCGCTCACCACGATGGGCCGCGGCCATGTCGGCATTCCATTCGGCTCGGGGCCGAAGCGCAATCACCGCGGCAATAGTGTTGACCGGTATCACCGCGATCTGCCGCACCGGATCGACCGCCAGCCCACCCCACGCCGCGCCACCAATATTCGACGGATAGACCAGTGTGCCCCTGAGGCTCGGCGGCGTGTACTCCCCCTCATTCCGGAGCGATGCGAGCCGCTGCCGACAGGCCGCAAGATCGCCGGGAGTGGCCGCCCAGAGCTGAGTCGAATCGAGCGTCGTTGGGCTCAATGACCCGGTGATGGCATTGAACGGCTGGGTGGGCCACGCCTCTTCACCGGGCACGTCACTCCTCGGCACCGGCCGCTCCTCCACCGGGAAGACTGGCTTGCCGGTATCACGATCGAGCACGTAGAGCTGGGAGGATTTCGTGGCCTGCAGCACCACATCGACCCGCTTGCCGTCATGATCAATGGTGGTGAGTGCCGGCGGGCTGGCGTTGTCGTAGTCCCAGAGGTCGTGGTGCACCGTCTGGAACTGCCAGACCAGTTTGCCAGTCGATGCCCTGAGCGCCACGATCGAATTGGCGCCGACGTTCTGGCCCAGCCGGTGGCCGCCGTAGTAATCGACGCTGGGACTGGTGGTCGGCACGAAGACCAGATCACGAGTCGAATCCGCCGCGATGACCGACCAGGCATTGGCGGCACCGACCCGATGGGCCAGCGGTCCTTTCCAGGTGGACCAGGCCGGATCGGTCGAATCCTGGGGAACGGGATCCCAGCTCCAGCGGAGTGCGCCAGTCTTTGCATCATAGGCACGCACCGCGCCGCTCGGCGCCTCCACCCGGTTGTTGTCCGCCACCCCGCCGCCGACAATGACCAGACCTCCGATGATGGCTGGCGGCGAGGTCTGCTCGTACTCACCGGCATAGTCAGGCTGATTCCGCAGCCCAACCTTGAGATCCACCGTGCCACCGTTCCCGAATCCGGCACACGGCAGCCCGGTCGCGGCATCAAGCGCGATCAGTCGGGCGTCGATCGCGGCGAGGAAGATGCGGGCCGCACAGGGCTGGCCCGCCGCTGCCGCGCTATCCACCCAGTAGGAGACACCGCGATTGTTGAAATCACCGATGTTGGCCATCCGATCAACCTTGGGATCGTAGGCCCACCTGGTCTGTCCGGTGGCCGGATCGAGCGCAAACACCCGGCCGAGCGGTGTGGCCAGATACATGGTGCCGGCAATGACGAGCGGGGTGACTTCGAGCGCGGTGGGTTTCATCGTCGCCCAGGCGCTGTCGGTCTCGCCGGTGTGGAAGGTCCAGGCCGGGGTCAGGGCGTTGACGTTGGCGCGGGTGATGGCGGTGAGCGGCGAGTAGCGTGCCCCGAGTGGGTCGTGGCCGTAGGAGGGCCAGTCACCGCTGCCGGCCTCGGTGTGCGGCTGGCATCCGAGAAACAGAAGGACTGCGAAGGCGCCAAGAACGCGAAGGATGATTGGCTTCATTGCCGGTTCACTCTCAGAAGAAATAAATAGTCGGCTCACGGTCGGTGCCCTCTGTGCCTCAGTGTTTCCAACACCTGCGTGAACGCGAAGACGCCCAGGCGCCAAGATACTTTGGCAAAGATGGGGACCCGTGAGCGTGGCGTCTATCAGTGGCGGACGAACGGGTTACTGAGGGAACGAGCGGGCTCCTTCGAGGACGAACGACCGGGTCAGCCGCCGAACTGGTCCTCGGTGCGAGCGCGGTACCGGCGGCTCCAGGTCAGTTCGGTGCCGTCATGCAGCAGCACCCGGTAGTCGCCGTGGGACCATGGGTGAAACTCCTTGACCGCATCGAGGCGGACGATCTCGGAGCGGTTGATCCGGAGAAACCGGGCGGGATCGAGTCGCTCGACCAGGTCCCCGATGCTGGAGCGGAATCGATACGGCCCGCCGGCGGAGTGCAGCAGCACGACATTGCGATCGGCTTCGATACGGTCGATCCGCTCGAGCGGCACCAGGAATGCCTTGTTCTCGTGGTGGACCAGCAACCGCTTCAGAAATTTCGGGCGGCGGTGCAGCGATTCGGCCAGTTGATCGATTCGGATGGCCAGGTCTTCGGGGCGATCGGCCCGAACCGATGCCCTGGCCCGCTCGATCGCCTCGAGCAGGTGCACCGGATCGACCGGCTTGAGCAGGTAGTCGAGGGCGTGGACCCGGAAGGCTTCAAGCGCATAGGCATCAAACGCGGTGACGAACACCACCCTCGGCGTCCGCTCCGGCGCCAGCTCGGCCAGGACCTCGAATCCGGACAGGCCGGGCATCTGGATGTCGAGCAGGATAAGGTCGGGGACCGATGATTCGATGGCGGCAACAGCGGCCGGCCCGCTGTCGGCCTCGCCGACGATTTCGATGTCAGGTGCGGAAGCCAGCAGGCGGCGCAGCCTGGCCCGGGCGGGAGGCTCGTCATCGACCAGCAGGATCCGGAGCGGGGTCACCCGGGCGCCGAGTGGAACGGGACCGAGATCCGGACCTCGAGGCCGCCGCCGGCGGCCGGCAGCAGTGCCAACTGGTGATCCGCCCCGTACAGGCGCTGCAGTCGCGAGGCGGTATTGGCCAGACCCACGCCGCGGTTCAGCGCTTCGGCCTGGGTCCCGCGAAGACCGGGCCCATGGTCGCGCACCGAGACCCGCAGATTGCCGTGGTCGCGATGGACCGAGATCTCGATGGTGGCCCGGCCGTCGGCATCGACGCCGTGGCGGACCGCATTCTCGACCAGCGGCTGGAGCAGCAGCTGGGGCACGCTGGCGTCCAGAGTTTCAGGATCGGCGCTGGTGGTCACCGACAGTCGAGTCTCGAACCGGGCCCGCTGGATCTCGAGATAGCGCTCGAGGATCTCGAGCTCCTGACGGAGGGTGGCTTCCTGCGCCGGCGCCGCGCGGAGGGTGAGGCGGAGCAGTTCGGAGAGGCCGGTGAGCATCCGATCGGCCCGGGCCGGATCCTCGTACATCACCGACGAAATCGTGTTCAGGGCGTTGAACAGGAAGTGGGGATTGAGCTGCAGCCGGAGGTTGTGGAGCTGGGCCTGGGTCAACTCCGATTCGAGCTGGGCCGTGTGGAGCTCACGCTGGCGGGCGGCATGATACTGGTCGACCACGGTGACCAGCACGGCCAGCAGGGCGTAGATGATGATGTGATTGGCGAACTCCATCGGGTAGCGGATGGCCATGATGCCGTAGTCGTAGCGCTCCATGCCAAACAGCGAGTGCAGCCCGGTACGGCTGACCAGATTCCAGGTGGTCAACAGCAAGGAGACACCGATCAGGATCACGAAATGAATCGGCAGGCTCCGCCGCCACCGGTCGCCCCCGAGCGGCCAGCGGCGGATGACCAGGAGCAGCAGCGGGAAGGCCAGGGCCCCGCCAGCCGCGCCGGTGAATTCATCGATGGCCCGCCAACCGAAGGTTCCCGAGTGCCCGCGGGTCAGGTCGTCCAGGTAGTGATAGGTGAACGTCAGGAGGCCGAGCAGGCCGAACAGCGCGGCGACACGGAAAATCGGGATGCGGCGCGGAGGGGCGTGGGTCGGTGGAGTCGTCACAGGGTGGAGAGTACGGGACCGGGCGAGTTGCGTCCACCGGGGAAGGATGAGCGGGTGCGGGGAGGGACGAACGGCTCCTCAATCTCACTTCATCCAGAGAGCTGGAAGACGCACGAATGAATTCGCGCCTCGGCTGCGCCCGGCGTCGCTGCGCGACGTCCTCATTCCTTGCAACTCGGGTCAGCGCGAGCGAATTGGCGCGGCCCGGCGGCTGGTCACCGACGGAGTGCCCCTGCCGAGGTTCGGGAATGAACGCGCGAATGAATTCGCGCCTCGGCTGCGCCCAGCGTCGCTGCGCGACGCCTTCATTCCTCGGAATCCAGGTCCGGTGGAGC
>JBDTTF010000284.1:0-3563 GCA_039930765.1 Gemmatimonadota bacterium
CGAAGCAACCTGATGAGGGGCTGGTCGTGGCGGCCGATCGTGATCTCACGCGCGGTGTCAGTGCGAGGATGCGCTTCAGCGCGGACGAAGCAACTTATTGATTCTGTAATCAAATCCCGGGTGGAACGGCCATCCTACCCCTCGGCAAGCGACGAACGACGCAGCGCCTCGTGGTACACAGCGGGAAGCGCGTCCATCCACTGAATGCACTGCTCTGGGTTGACGTCCACACCGCGGCTGACCTCCGACCGCAATTGATTGGGCACCCAAGCCAGGAGGAACATCCGGTAGCTGGCGTCCTGTATATCGTTTGCCTCGACCCAGCCAATCCAGCAACCCCACGGCGGTTCGTTGTACACGTCAAAAAATCCCGCCGTTTCGACCTCCGCAGCACCATCGGATAGCTCAGCATCGGGGAAATAGGCCAGGAGTCGTCCTGGGACAGGTGGCGAGGATGGATTGCCCCGCAAATTCAAACGGCGCTGACGTACGAGGTTGCCTACGGTGGATGCCCGATTGGGCTCGAGGTGCTTCGGGCGCAGCTCCTCTGAGCGCCAGCACTGTTTCAGGTCTTCGATTCTGAGGCGCGGCATGCACCAATCGGCGGCTTCGCTGGTGATTTTGTCGAGGATCGCGGACGATTCAGCCTGGTTCGGCATGTCGGTAGAGGCATCTTTCAGAAGTGAGGCGACGATTCCAGCGAAGCGAGAGGCCACTCAATGAGGGCGAAGAAGATTGCTTCCTCGCCGCTCAAGCGGCTCGTCGCAATGACGGGGCTTGGGACCCGAAGGGCCTGCCGGATGGCGGGAAGAAGTCCCCCGTTCATGCCCCGGCCTTCGCCTCCACCCACACCCGCAATCCCGCAATCCCGCAATCCGACAATCTCTCCTTCAGTACCCCACCGTCATCCTCCGCCCGACATTCTTCGGCACTTCAAGTTCGTCGATCATGGCCATCGCGAAGTCTGCGATACTGATCCGGCTCTTCCCGTCCGCGTCGATCAGCAACTGATCGCTGCCGGTGCGGTAGTGTCCGGTCCGCTCACCGGGCTCGATCAGCGCCGCCGGGCTGATACAGGTCCACGCCAGGGTGGATTGGCGATACAGCTCCAGCGCCGCGGCCTGGCCCAGCGCATTCCCCTTCCACGCAGCCGGGAACTCGGGAGTATCCACCAGCCTCTGGCCGGGGGCCACTTCAAGACTGCCAGCTCCGCCGAGTATCAGGAGGCGGCTGACTCCACCTTTTGGCAATCCTGAAATCATTGCGGCCGCGACGGCCGCGAAGACTTCGTCATCGCCTCCGGGCGCCGGACCAACCGCCACCACCGCGGCATCATGCCCGCTGGCTACGATGGCCACACTCTCGGGATCGGTGGCATCTCCCCGCACCGTGGTCAACCGCGGATGGGTCAACCCCATACGGCTGGCCCGACGGCCCACTCCGGTAACGAAGTGCCCGCGAGCCAGCCCCTCTTCCGCGATCACCCGCCCGATACGGCCTGAGGCGCCGAATACAACGATTTTCATGTGCGACCTCTGAAATGGGACATGAAATTGACGATTGACGGATTGATGGATTGGTGGGTTCAAAGCTGGCTCGAAGCACGGAATCTCCCCCGCCCCCCAGATCCCCCAATCCTCAATCCCTCAATCGGCCAATTCTTGGATCTTTGGATTGAAAGATTGGTGGGTTCAAACCTGGCTCGACGCACGGAGCCTGACCCGCCCCCCGAATCCGCCAATCCTCAATCCTTCAATTTCCTGGCCCTCGACCACATCCACCACGGCCGTGGCCTGGCTGTTGGATGCTCGGCGTGCCAGATAGCGCAGGCAAAGACATCCAGCACACAGGGATCCTGGTAACTGTTGGTGAGTGTGCTGAGCCGGCGATACAGCGCGATGGGATCCTTGCCGCGCAGCTGGGCCGCACTCGTGAAGCCCAGCGAGATCAGGTCATCCGCGATCGAAGGGCCAACACCGGAGAGCTGCTGTAGATCCTTGCGGGACGCCTTGTGGGCATCGGACAGTGCGCGGGGGCGCCGGGCTGGTTTAGGCATGAGCCCTAAGGTAGGATGGTGGCATGCCACCTGACCAGCCAGAAGATAGATCCCGCCCCCGGGACGACCACTCCGGTGAGCGGCTGGTCAGCCTCCGGCTGATCCTGATGCTCGGCCTCCCCGCCTTTACCATTCTCACGGCCGGCGACCTCTTCCTCTTCGTGCAGCACCGGATCGGCACCGTTGTCCTGGTGCTGTTGATCGGGTTGAATCTGGGCATCGTCTACGGCCTGATCAGGCTGATCGAGTCCGGTACCGACTCCGTCGGTGCCGGATTTGCCAAGACCGTACTGGGCGCCGGCAATCTGGCGCCGGAGCCCGGCTTTTCGGCCGAAGAGTCGCTGATCATCCGGGGCCGGCTCGAGGATGCCGAGGCTGCACTGCGACAACGCTGGGCCGATAACCCTGGCCAGTACCAGGCCGGCCTAAGGCTCGGCGCACTGCTGGTCCAGATGGGTAAAGCCGACGAGGCAGAGTCGGTCTACGTCGCGCTGCGCCGGGGAACCCTTCCCCCGGCGGCGGCCATGACCGTCGCCAACCGGTTGATTGACCTGTACGAAAAGGGTGGTCGCAACGACCGGCTCAAAGTGGAACTGGGCCGGTTCTCCGGACAGTACAAGGGGACCGGTGCCGCGGAACACGCCGCCCGGCGGCTCAAGGAAATCAAGGAGGCGGAGTCGAAGGACCAGGAGGAACTGGACGACTGACGTGTGGCTGGGGTGGGCTGGAGCGTCTTGAAGCCGATGGCCGGGCAGGTGGGCGGTTTGGCCCGAGCTCTCGACCCTCAACCCTCGACCCCGAGTTACCATGCGCATCCTTGCCCGCACTACCCTCGGCTCTCTCCTCGCCCTCGGACTTGCCGCCGCCAGCTACCCTGCCCCGGCCGGCCAGGTCTCCCTCGACCTCCAGACACTCCACGCGGCGGCCCTGAGCGCCTCGCGCGGCGCCGGCGATTCAACCGACTCGCCGTACATTCTGGTTTCGGTTGTCGAGTCAAGGGGCCGGTCCGCCACGATGCAGCTCCCGGCCACCGGTCACTACACCATCCATCTGGACCAGGCCCTCGGCCTTGCTCCGATCACCAAGCTTGATCTGCAGCCGGGTGACAGTGTCCGGGTGCTCCTCTCGGTACTCGAGGACAATCAGGCGGCCAGTAACGAGCTGCCCATCGCCACCGCTGAGACGCGTAGCCTGACCGAGCAGAAGTCCCGGTTCGGCGCGCCATCACTCGATCTGGTCACTCCGGCGCTGGCCCCACTCACCGGCGCCGGTGCCCACTGGCTCGGCTCGGCGTCGATCCTGCTTTCCAACGTCGACGGCAAGATCTTCTGGGGCAGCTTCGACTGCGTGCAGAGCTGCAAGGTCGTCAAGTCGCCGGGCAAGGACGGCTATGCCGCCGAGCTGGATGCCGGCGGCGCCTCGGGTGTGGTCGAGCTGTCCGGCGCCTCGGCCACCTACCATATGGCGCTGGCGGCAAAGCGGGTGATGTAAGGGGGGGCCGGGGGGC